>JAFSID010000020.1 GCA_017439965.1 Clostridia bacterium
GATAGGAAAAAATGCTCCAGAATGGACAAACCGAAGCCCGTCAGCGTACGAGCGTACGGTAGTGGCGAGGTTTGTTCAGAGCCAAAAACATATGATTTATTCGAGAAAACTCATTTTTGAGTTTTTACCTTATTGTTTTTGCCGGTCTGGACTTTTTTTACATCTCCTTTTTACTATTCAAAAACGATACCATTCTGTCTGCGGATTTCGTCAATTATTTCAAGCATCGTGAGGGTTATTTCGTGATAAGGCTTGACCGAAAGAGTGCCGTTTATCGCATTCACGAAGCTTTCAACCTCGTATACCATATTGAGCCCCTGTCGGTCTGCGACAAGGCTCTTTTTTTCGCCCTTCTTAATAAGGTCTGCGTATTCGAGAGTAGATACCTTGCCGATGATTATCGAGCCGTCCTCACCCGAAATTACAGAGGGAGTTGCGGATTCGTATATTTTTGCCCAGATAACGTCAACGTCAAGCCCGTCGTAGCCGAGCGTTGCCCGACCCATTCCCTCAAAGCCGTTTGAGAGCTTTTGAGATTTTGAGGTGATGGCTGACGGCTTGCCGAAAAGGGAAATGCATACGGCAAGGGCGTAACATCCGAGGTCCATTACCGAAGCGTTGCCGTAGGCGGAATTGAAGGCGTTGAGAATTTCTCCTCGGCGGAAGGCATCATAGCGTGACGAGTACTGACAGTATTCAAGGGTTGCACGGCGTATGATACCAAGCTCGCCCATTGCGTTTTTTATAACCGTCAGCGCAGGGTCGTGAACGGGTCTCATAGCCTCGAGCAGAATAACTCCGTTTTTCTCGGCTAATTCAACAAGCTCTTCAAAATCACCCTTGCAAAGAGTCGCAGGCTTTTCAAGAAGCAGATGAAGTCCGTGCTCAAGCGTTTTTTTTGCTTGCTCAAAATGGCAGAAATTCGGACTTGCAATATACACCGCGTCAAGCGTTGAGGAAAGAAATTCCTCCATATCCGTGTATACCCTTTCAATTCCGTGCTTTTCTGCGAACGCCTTGCCCTTTTCCGCCGTCCTTGAATAGACCGCCTCAAGAGTAATTCCGTCGGTCTCTATTACGCTTTCGCAAAGCCAGTCGGACACAAAATTCGTGCCTATTATACCAAGTTTTATGTTTTTCATAAATGCCTCTAAATAATACCGAATAAAATAAAGCCTACCGTGTTTATGCCGAGGTTTGCAAACATATGCACAAGCCAGGAGGTGTATACGTTTTCGCATCTTTCATTGAGATAATTGAAGATAACGCCACCGATGAAAAGTCCTGCAAGCATAAGCATAAATAACGGAAGTGAAAACCAGCCTATCATCATTGCAACGTGATACAGAGCAAACGATAGGGAGGAGAAAGCATAGGCAAAGCCTCTGCCCGTGAGTCTCTTGAGGGATAAAAAGGCAAAGCCTCTGAAGAAAAATTCCTCAAGCAGAGAGTTTATAAGGGATATGTAAATTGAAACGAAAACGAAGTTTTTGCCTGTTACTCCGACTCCGTCGGCAAGAGCGCCCGTTATTGCGGAAAAGTCAAAGACTCCTCGTAGAAGAAGATAACCGCCTACAATTATTATATATAGCGGAATACACAGACAAAGAGCCGTCTTTAAGTTGTTTTTCCTCGGACGGAATAATGCCTTCAGGTCAACCTCGCGGTCGAAAAGCGAATATATTACGGGAAGCGTGAAAAACAGAATTATTTTTATTACCGATTTTATTGCGTATCCCGGCTGAATAATTCCGTCAACTATTGCCATTATCACGCAGGCAATAATGACTATTGATAAAATCAGAGCGAGCTGCTTTTTGTTTTTCAATTGATTACTCCTGACAGTCGAGCGTTTCAAAATCTATCGGTGTAAGATATCCGTCAGCGAGAGGGAAAACACCTGTATTTTTGTCAAAGCTTGCCGACCAGATGACCGTTTTTACTCCGTCCCTGACGGTAAATGCTCCGGGATAAGGATGAGTTACCGCGCGTACAAGCTTGTCAGCCTCGTCCATAGTCATCGTGGAGAAAATTTCTCCGTCCTCGGGATGACGTCCCGGCCACTCGGTAGCTTCTGCGTGATTCTGAGGAGTGAGAGTAACTCGGTCGTTTATGATATCCTCCCAGTAACGTCTGATAAGCTCGGTGTGCATACCGTTTACCTTATCGTATAAAATTGTTGCAGTGGTATCCTTTTCAATATCAATAATACCCTGACCGATAATATCTCCCGTGTCAACCCCCTCGTCAAGACGGAAGAGAGTTACGCCCGTCTTGTCAAGCCCCTTGAGTATAGCCCAGGGAATTGCGGCTCTGCCTCTTCCCTTGGGAAGCAGGGTGGGATGCATACCGATACAGCCACGGGTTGGAGTATTAAGCACCTCGGCTTTTGCTATCTGTGACCAGCCGATAATGAAAAGCCAGTCGATACGGTGCTTCTTCAAGGCTTCTATTACCTCGGGGTCGTTGATGTTGTTTATCTTTAAAAGCTCAGCGTTGTTCTTTTTTGCAATTTCGTCAAGATAGATTCTGCCCGACTTGTCCCTTGCCCTCTCATCCTTGAGAGTTATCATAAGGTCAAGCCTTCCGCCTATTTCATATATCGTTTCAATACAGCTAAGCCCGAGAGTTACGCAGGTTGCAAAAGCAATTCTTGCCATTTTAATTTACCGCCCTTAATTTAAAAATTTCTACGAAATGCGCTTTCGAAGGCCTCGGCGTAAACAAGCCCTGCCTGAGAGCCTCTTACCGCCGCAAGACCCTTGAGTGACTCCTCGCTTCTCGGATGAGGATAAGGTCTCATAACGTCACGGTATGCGGAAAGCGCCTTTATTTTAGCGTTTATTCCGTCCTCACCAAGCTCAAAGAAGGTGTTGGGACGGAAGGCGTTGAAGCCCTGATTCACACTCCAATCGGTTGCCGAAAGCACCTCCATAAACATAAATTCACGAAGAGGCTTTACGTCGGTGCGGCGCTGGAAAAGTCTTATTGCCGCCTGACACGCAAGGGAGGTGTGATAATGGTCGTTGTTGGTGTCTGCGGGATGATGGGTTATTATAACGTCGGCATCCGTTTTAACGATTGCCGATTCTATAAACTGGACGAGCTTGAGATGAGGCACCGTATTAAACTGAATGTTTGGGAAATCACCCTCAATATAATCCTTGACTCCGAGTATATTCATACTGTCGCTTATGTCGCTCTTGAGAGCATCGTCATCGGGTCTTAAATGTCTTGCATTTACGTTGCCTGACATAATACAAACGCTTACGTTATCTCCTCTTTTGGCAAGCTTGTACATTGTACCGCCTGCGCCTAAAACCTCATCGTCGGGATGAGCTACAACAAACAAATAATTCATATTTTCACCTCAAAATTAATTTTTATATATAACCTCGTTGTGCTTTATTTTGGTGTTTTCGGGCACCGTTGCACCTGCGCCGATAACTGCACCGCAATCTATCTGACAGAAATTTCCCACAACGGCGTTGTGATTAACGCACGCTCCTGCGCAGATAAGCACGCCCTCGCCGAGCATTGCCGCAGTGTTGACTATTGCCATCGGCTCAACGATTACGCCCTCTCCGATTTTTGCTGAAGGAGAAACGAAGCTTTTCGGAGAAATGAGCGTTTCATAACGAAAGCCCGCTTTTTTGATTTTTTCAGACCATTCACGGCGGAGGGACGGATTGCCGAGGGCTATAAATATCCCGTCGTATTCTCCGACGAATTTTTCGTAATCGGCAAACTTGCCTATTGCCTCGGGATTGTTATCGTCCAAAAAATCAACTCTTTTATATTTTTCGGTGGATAAGGCAACCTCACGCGCTACCTGACCGTAGCCTCCGCCACCGAGTATGATAAGCTTTGACATTTTTTTCACCTCGGTTAATTTTAGCACAATTATATATTGTTGTCAACTTCATAAAATGAAAGGGATTTCGGTTTCCCGAAATCCCTTGAGCTTATTCCCTTGTAATTGTATATACGCCTGATTTTACGGGAGTAGTGTCAGCCTTACCGTTAAGCAGGTATCCCTTCGGCAAGCGTATTTCTCCGTCGAAATCCTCGGGCACCGATATTGAAAGGAGGATTTTTTCTCCGTCTCTCTTCCATTCGGAAGTAATCTTTCCGAATGGAGAATCGAAATATGCGGAGGCATCCGCAACCTCGGTCGGAAAAACGGGCGCTATATCACAGCTCTTGAGGTTGAGCGCTGACGGATTGTAATCAACTCCTGCAAGGTTTTTAATTAAGAAGGCGCTTACGTGTCCGTACATATGATGGTTATGAGAGCAGGAGGGCTGATTAGGCTCGTTAAGTCTCTCCCAAAGGCTCGTTGCACCGTTTGCGAGAATCGCACCGTAGGAGCATACGTCCTCACGGAGCATAAGCTTCATTATAAGGTCAGCCTCACCGCCCTTTGCCAAAACGTGAAACAGAGTGCGGAGTCCAAGCATACCTATAACGGTAATATCTCCCTTTTCGTGAATTATGTCAACCAATACCCTGAACGCCTTATCCCACTCGTCCTCGTTGAAGAGTCCGTAGTACAACGCCATTGACTGAGCGCACTGACAGCTTCCCTCGACCGTGAGGGTTTCGCTGTCAATAAGATGCTCGCGGAAGGCGTTGCGGAAGCCGTTTGCAACCGCAAGAGCAAAATCACTCTCCTTATGAAGTCCTACCGCCTTGAGCATAAGATGTGCCTTGTAGGAATTGGTGTAGCACATTATAGTGTCGCTTACAACAAGCGGACAGTCTGGGAATGGGTGGAAGGGCTGAACCCAGTCACCGAGTCCCCAAGCCACGAGCCCCTTTTCGTTTGCTCGGGTAGAAAGATAGGTGAGGTATTTCATAAATGCGGGAGCGGATTCGCGGATAATTGCCGTGTCACCGTTGTACCTGAAAACGTTGTAGGGTATTTCGAACATAGCCGCATCCCAGGCAGGACCGTTACCCCAACGGAAGCCGTATTCAACCGTCGGCACGATACCGGGAATAGCCCCCTGATAATTCTGTGCTCGGCAGATATTTCTCAGCCACTCGCGGTAGGTGTTTTCTGCGTGCAGATTCATCATAACCTGCTCGGAGGATATTGAAGCATCTCCCGTCCAGCCCTGCTTTTCACGGTGAGGGCAATCGGTCGGGAAGTAGTAAAGATTTGCAAGAGTTGAACGGCGGGCAAGCGTTTGAAGAGTCGAGAGAGCCTTGTGACTCGTCTTAAAATTGCCACTTTCCTTGACGTCGGAGTTCATTACAACGAAGGTGAGAAGCTCGGGTGTTGCCTGCTCCTCGGTGATTCCCTCAACCTCAACGTAGCGGAAGCCGTGATAGGTAAATGTGGGAGTATAGATTTCGATTCCGTCACCTCGGCAGGTGTAAATATCTCGGTGAATAAAGGGTAGGTCACGCTCAAATTTTTCGGGGAACCAAAGTCCCGTCAAAAGCTCAAGCTCTCCGTTTTCCTTAAGCTTATCACTATGACGCAGGGATATCTCCTGACCTCTTTTACCCTTTACGGTAAGACGGCAAACGCCGGCACAATCGTCTACAAAATCGTATCTCCAGCCCTTTTCGGTTTTTGTTATCTCAACGGGCTTAATTTCGTATTGCGGAAGAATAGGCTCCGCGGTACACAGTCTTATTTCTCCTCTCGGAGTTTCCGCCTTTATCGGCTCGTTCCAATCAGAACCGTCAAAGCCCTTATCACACCAGCCGTCAAGCTCAAGACGTGCATCGTATCTCTCTCCGAGACGGAATTCGTCGAAAATTATGGGAGAGGGATGAGCTTTGAAGCCTTCTGCGTCAAATTCAAGCTTTGTGTCACCGCTGACAAATTCAGCAGAAAGCGAAAAGGAGGGCGCTGAGCGAAAGCGTGCCTTTTCAAAGCCCCACGGATGTCCCGCAGGGTCGTTTACAAAGCCGTTACCGAGGTGTAAGCCAATTACGTTTTCTCCCTTATCAGCTTCAACCGTGTAGGAGTCGGCGTAGATTATATGGTCGGGATTTGAAATATAGGGCGCAAGTCTGCCCTTGGTTATTTTTTTACCGTTGAAGTAAAGCTCGTAAAATCCGCATACCGCAACGGTTAAGGTAAGGGTACCCTTTTCTTCAAAAATAACGCTTTTTCTGAAATACGGCGCAGGAACGAAATTGTCGAAATCGTTGTATTCCTGCGTTGCCTTTATAAAATAAGTGGAAAATCCCATAGCATCCTCCGAAATATATTTTTTTGATTATATAACGGTAATTTTTCAAAGTCAATAGGCATTATTCAAGTTAGCAATATTATGACAAAATCAGTTTTTTTCAAGCACTTTTTTTGCATTCTGCTTACGGCTCGCGTGCCAATATGCCGAGTAATCGTTAAAGCCCGCGGCAACCGCCGCATCGGTCAGGGACATTCCCGAGGAATGAAGCTCGTCAGCCTTGAGAAGACGCTTGGCGGTAACGTACTGTCCAAGCGTCATACCCGTCTGGGTTTTGAAGAGACGGCAGAGATGGTATTTGCTTATGAAAAATTTTGACGAAATGGCTTCAAGGGATAGGTCTCCCGAAAGATTTTCGTTCAAGTAAAGTATTATTTCACGCAATCTTTCCGAGGAAGCCGTACCCTCTGTTGCCTCTTCACGCTTTGAGATACATCTCAGCACTTCGCAGAGCACTCCTCTCACAAGCGTTTTGGGAGCTTTTTCCTTAATATATAAGGTGAGACGGTGAAGGGCGTCTACGGCACGCCTTGAGCTTTCGGCACGGAAAAGATTTCCGCTGCCCGCAGGTCTGTCGAAAAATGCCGCGGCATATTCCTCACAGCCGTTGTTTTCGAAAAAGCTTTTGTCAAAATTTATTATTACACGCTCGTAGGTGCAGGGTGCGTTATGCACGACTCTGTGCATTTCGTCGTGCCTTGCAATTATAAAATCCTCAAAGGAGAGGGGATATTCACTGCCCTCTACCACGAAGGAGGAGTTACCCTGAAGGAAAAAAAGTATTTCACAAACGTTTTCGTGATTGTGCAAAACGTACTGGGTTGCCTTTTCCTCGGTTACGCCCACCGAAAGCCAGAAATCGTCTGCGTTGTATCTGTAGTACATGGTAATTCTCCTTTGCTTGTCATTAATTGAATTTTATCACACAATAGCAATATTTTCAATATTTATGCTAAAATATATAATGCTAAATTCAAAAAAATGTGTTAAAATAGCATCGTACAATAAAGGAGGTATGCTTATGGCTTTTACTATATCGGGCTTTTCCGACGAGATAGACGAGAATATCGACCTGCAATTTCAAACGCTTAACGACCTCAAAATCGGTTATTTTGAGCCGAGAGGAATAAACGGCAAGAATATTTCAACCCTTAACGACGACGAGGTAAAAACTCTTGTCGGAAAAATGAAGGAATATAATATCAAGGCGTCGTCAATCGGCTCTCCTATCGGTAAGATAGGCATCGAGGACGACTTTGAAGCACATCTTGAATTGCTTAAGAGAGTGTGTGATATTGCTCATTCGCTTGAGGTTGGATTTATAAGAATTTTCAGCTTCTATATTCCCGACGGACAGCAGGAAAAATATCGTGACAGGGTGCTTGAGCAGATGGTAAGAATGACCGAACGCGCACGGTCAGAGGGGATTGTTCTCCTCCACGAAAATGAAAAGGGAATTTACGGAGATATTCCCGAGCGTTGCCTTGACGTTTTGAAGAGCGTTGACTCACCGAGTCTGCGTGCGGTATTCGACCCTGCAAACTTCGTTCAATGCGGAGTCGAAAGCGTTTCAAAAGCGTTTGATATGCTCAAGGATTTCGTGGTATATATGCACATCAAGGATTCCGACCGTAACAACGTCGTAGTTCCCGCAGGCGAAGGCGCAGGTGAGGTTGAAGCGGTACTGAAAAAGCTTAAGGCGTCGGGCTATAACGGATTTTTGAGCCTTGAGCCGCATCTTGGCACGTTTGCAGGACTTCGTGCTCTCGAAAAGAGTGACGATATGATGAAGCTTGAAAAGGCAAGCGCCAAGACCTTTGCACTCGCATACAATACACTCATTAATATATTGGAAAGGATTTAACTATGAACAAGATTAAGTTTGCCATTATCGGTGTCGGTAATATGGGCACCGCTCACGCAAAGAATTTGCTTGAGGGCAAGGTTGAAAACGGAGAGCTTGCTTGTCTTTGCGACATTTCTGCCGAAAGACGCGAGGCTCTCAAGGAGCTTTTCCCGAACGTACCGCTTTTCGCAAGCGTTGACGAGGTCATCGAGAGTGGGCTTGCAGACGCTCTTATGGTTTCCGTACCCCATTACGACCACGTAAAAACTGCGGTCAAGGGCTTTGAAGCGGGTCTCAACGTGCTTGTTGAAAAGCCTGCGGCAGTGTATACCAACGACGTTCTTTATATGAACGAGGTTGCGAAAAAGTCGGGCAAGACCTTCGGTCTTATGTTCAATCAGAGAACGAGCCCTGCCTATACCAAGCTTCGTGAAATGATTAAATCGGGCGATCTCGGACGCATTAAGAGAGTTCAGTGGACCATTACCAACTGGTATCGCTCCACCTCGTATCATAACAGCGGTGCATGGCGTTCAACCTGGGCTACCGAGGGCGGCGGAGCGCTCATCAATCAGAACCCCCATCAGCTCGACCTTATGCAGTGGATTTTCGGTATGCCCTCACGCATTATGTCTCACGTTTACTTCGGTAAATACCGCGACCTTGAGGTTGAGGACGAGGCAACGCTTTTCTGGGAATACGACGACGGTATGACCGTAACCTATATAACCTCTACCGCAGAGGCTCCCGGCACCAACAGACTTGAGGTAGCCTGCGATATGGGTAGAATTATCGTTGAAAACAACAAGATCATTTTCGATAAGCTTGAAATGCCCGAGCCTGAATTTGACAGAACCTACACGGGCGCCTTCGGTGCTCCCAAGGTTGTCGAGAATATCGAGCTTAATGAGGACATCTACGGCTCGGGTCACGCAGGCATTATGCAGGACTTTGCTCTCGCTTGTCTTGAAAACAGACAGCCCGCTCTCGCTTGCGGCTTCGAGGGTATCAACGAAATGACCATCTCCAACGCCTGCCATCTTTCCACCTGGAAGGGCAATGTTTGGGTTGACGTCAAGAACTTCCCTCACGACGAGTTTGAAAAGTATCTTCGCGAAAAGATTGCAACCTCCAAGCCCAAGACAAGTGTCAAGGCTCAGGTTGCCGATACCAAGGGAACTTATTAAGGAGAATTATTATGGATAAGAGAATAGGCGCACAGCTTTACACAGTACGCGATTTCGTTAAGACCGAGGAGGATTTTATCGCTACCATGACCCGTCTTGCAGAGTTCGGCTATAAGTCGGCTCAGTTTTCGGGCGTACCCGACATTCTTCCTCCCGAGAGATTTCGTGAAATATGCGACGGTCTCGGTATTGAGATTGCCTGCACTCACCGTTCCTTCGGAGAATATGAGAACGGTCTTGACGAGCTTATAAAGTATCATAAGGCTCTCAAGTGCGATATTGCAGGTCTCGGCGGACTTCCGGGAATTTACTATAACACGGGAAGCGTTGAGGAGGCTGACAAGGCTATCAATATTCTTAACGGTGCAACCGAAAGACTTGCCGCTGAGGGCATAGAGTTTGCTTATCATAACCACGCCTTTGAGTTTGCAAAGCTCGAAAACGGTCAGACCCTTTTTGACAGAATACTTGAGAAGGGTAATTTCAAGTTCGTGCTTGACGTTTATTGGCTTTCCTTCGCAGGTAAGAATCCCGTGAAGATTATTACCGAGCTCGGTGACCGCGTATCCGTTCTTCACTATAAGGATATGAAGGTTAACGTCAACAATACCGTAACCTATACCGACGTCGGAAGCGGAACGCTCGATTGGGATGCAATCGTTGCGGTGTCTGATAAGGCTCGTTGGGCTATGGTCGAGGAGGACCTCTGCGGAGACGATAATCCCATTGACGCACTCGGCAAGAGCTATAAATTCCTCACTTCAAATTACGACTTTATTTAAAAACAAAACGGCTTCGGATTGCTCCGAAGCCGTTTTTACGTTGTGCAGAAAATAAAAAGCACAACGGCAGACCGAGGCTTGCCGTTGTGAAATATTACAATTTAGGGATTAAGAATATGACGGTTTTAATATGCTTCCTCTATGTATATGTCAACTAAAATTTTGGTTAATTTTGAGTACACAAGAGTTCCTTTGTATTTTGCCCCCTCTTGCATACATTGAAAAATATTACCGTTTTCAATTTCATCGCTTTTATACATATCTCTGTAGGGAATCTCATATCGCTTTGTTCTTTTTTCACCGTCTTTTTGTATGATTATCCAATGAGTGCCCCTGTTTGTTGTGAATTCTTCAAGATAAAAATCTCCGCTGTATGTGATATAATTATCTTTTTTTACATCAATATGGTGGCATGCTATCAAAACAAGCACTAGTACAAAGCAAATAAAAAAACCTATAGCAACCATTCTCGCGACTTTATCATCTAGTGATTTACCGTCATTCGCAATGAATAAGCCAATCGATACAAGAAGAAAAATCGGTATTGCAGGAATAAATATCCAGTAACTTTCACTTAAATGGGATAATATAATTTCGTCATATTCAGCAAACATTTAGTTCTCCTCTTTTTATTTTAGTTTGGTTAAAAAGCTTACTATAACAGAAGTTATTGCGTACGTTATATTAATCGAAAGATTAAATTTTATTCCGCAAACCCTTCTCTTCAGGGCGATTTTTATGACATTTTTTGATACTCCCTTAAAGGTGTTATTGGAACTAAGCTTGCTTATTAGCTTTCTTAACTTTTTTGTCAAAGTTTGTGGAAAGAATTATTGCTAAACCTGCTATAATCAAATCTACCGCGAGAGCGCGAGAATCAAATTGCTCCGTAATAGCCAACCCTATGTGCTTCATTGCAATCGGCAATAACGCAACTACGATCTGCAAGCTTTTTTATTGACACTAACACAGGTTAACGCCCATGACAATGCAGAAGCTAAATACTCCGATCCAACGGGTCTTTTTTCGTCAGCTCCTAAAATTCGGGCTATCATAATATCAATTATGTCAGAGACCAATTGAACTATTATGCCTATCATTATTCCTAAAATAATCCGAGCAGCCAATTGTGCTGTAAGATTGCCGCTAATGTCCGTATTATTTATGGGATTATTAAGACAATACGTATAAAGATTGCATATTAAATCACCGTTGTTATATGCAATAGCTTCCGGGTCATCGGGATTAATAAATCTACAAGTCTCGGGGTCATAATAGCGTGACTGGAGATAGTAAAGACCGTATTCCTTGTCGTAGATATATCCGCGGTAGAGGAAGGGGTTAACAAGCGAAAGAGAGCATTCACTACGGTCACGCTGTACAACTATATTATACCGAAAATGTCACCTCTTGTCAATAAAAAGCACAACGGCAGACCGAGGCCTGCCGTTTGCGTCAGTAAGCTTTTAAATATACGATATATCTGCTTTTTTGTCCGTAAACAATTTTTCCTGTGTACTCACCATAATAAGCATCACTCTCAAACATAAGCTCAACCTTTGTGCCTGATGAATCGGACAACTTGATTGTTCTGGGATATTTGTCATCTTTTTGCTTACATTCAAATTTCCCCTCATATGTTACATAAGATTCGTTTTTGACATCTTCTTTAAAGACACAATAACTACGTCCAAATGAATACAACGTAAAAAGCAAATATGCTACACATAACAATATTATTGCTTTTGATCCAAATTCTCGGCTGAACTTTATCGCACAAATAAGCCAAAATAATGCAATAAGTATAGGCAAAACACCTGACGCTAATAATTTGGATTCGATGACACTTATTGTTTGTTGATACATAAAAGCTTTGCCTTTCTATATTTACCCTAAATCAGTCTGTATTTAATATGGATATCAGTTATTTTTCCAAATAAAGAACTTCATCTATATCATCGCAATGCTGTCTTAAATATTCAAGTTCTTTTTTATCCGCATTACCTAAAACAAGCGATTTCAATGCTGACACAAATGTTTCGTTTATTATAGAACCTATATCGAAAGGCTTGCCTCTTATACAGTCTACAATTTGCCCTGCCATCGTTTTTAATGTGGACAGTATAAAGTCGGATAGTGCTCTTTTCATTTTGGAGAACGGTTTGAAATAATCTAAAATTGCTTCCAATGCGGCTTCGGCATAATTTTTAGGATTTAATTCAAATTTAGTTTTGGGACCTCTAAATATTAGTTTTGAAAGAAACATTATAACGTCTTCAAAGAATTGCTTTAAGATATTTGACAATACTTGTAAAACAATTTTTGCCAATTCTTTCCAAACTATATCTCCGCTTAAATCAAAATTATTAACCGGATCATTATCGCAATAAGCATAAAGATTGGGAGTAATGCTATTGCTTGCGTTGAGCATAACGGGCTCATCTGCATTGACGAAGCGACAAAGCTCGGGGTCATAATATCTTGACTGGAGATAGTAAAGACCGAACTCATAGTCGTAGAGGTAGCCTCTGTAACGGAAGGGGTTAATATCCGCGAGGTCAATTCCGCTTCGGTCGCGCTGTACAACTACATTATACCGAAAATATCACCTCTTGTCAATAAAAAGCACAACGGCAGACCGAGGTCTGCCGTATACTTTAGGACAAGATAGCTTTTTGGTTGTTCTTCAAAAGTGTTATCAAGTTCACCAAAACATCTTCATATGCTCCGTCAACGGAATACTTTCTTATTCCGTAGTTTTTCTTAAGAGGTGTGTAGTCTCTTCGCAGAATAACATATACAACATCATCAGATGTAGGGTAGATATCCACATATATAGCATTTTCATCGACGATACATATTTCTTTAAGCTCATCATTCTCGATATGGTATCGATAAACCGTGCTTGTATCCTTATTTTCACTTAGAATAAAAATGCATTCATCATACGAAACTATACTCATTATATCAATATCAATAATTGGCGTAGTTACGCGTTGGGTGGCAAAATTGTATATTTTTAACACCGTTTTACAGTCCTCATATACGGTGAAAATAATATTGTCACTTGTAAAATCGATTTTTTGTATAGGTTCGTTTATCTCGACCTCCCCGAGAAAAACGGATGTTTTACTGTTTGTATCAAAGCGGTAGACAGAGAAAACATTGTCGTCCTTTGTAATATATGACGGCGCTCCATCAATTACACCAATTAAATAAATTGAGTGCGCAATGATAAAGCTTTCTCCGTTCTCTAATGATAAGGATATAAAAGTGTTTTCGGAATCGTTGATGTATACTACACTGGCATATATATGATTCTCTAATATATAGAAACCGAGAGATGAAACGCTGTCGTCAAGCTTTGCTATAACAGTTCTTTTCTTCCTTTTTATGTCGTATTTCTCAATGTTATTCTCATACTCAAAATACCAGTAGCCCTCATAATATACCCCGTTAAAATCTGTACAGTTATATAACCAATCACTTCCTCTGGTGGTTGTCGCATAAACGTCTATGCCGATATGATGCTTTGAATAATACACGGCATCAGGAGTCAAAACTGTTCTTAACGGTATGTTGTAGTTGTAGCCTTGAATGTCCTGCGGCATATATCTGATGCGAGCAAAGACTCTGTATGATATCAACGGTACAAGAACTATTGCTACTATTATAACTAACAACTTAAGCAGAGTTTTTTTCACAAGTCCTCCTTACTGTAAGTGCTTCTTTAAGTACTTATATGCGACATTTGGTATGGTCATCAGTCGCACTTTTTTTAAGTGATTTTGCTTTTTGGCGTTGCCTTTTTCGAAGGTGCTTTTATTCAACAATGCTCGTAAATGAAAAAACTTCAACAATTACAAACAATATAAATTTAAGATACGCCGCCTGCTGTTGAATAAACAAATGCGCCTGTAAGAATCAAATATATTATAAATATTATACCGAAAACATTTCCTCTTGTCAATAAAAGCCCGTGATACAAGTCCGTGAATTAAACTTTTAGCAAATATACCGTGAACTCTATTGACGAAAGAAAAGAAATGCCGTAGAATATACGCGGAGGGCTAAAAATGAAAACAGAAATTAAAGAACAGTTAAAAACCGCATTTGAATCAAAAACAGAGGAAGAAATAAGAGAAATGATAGAAAACGCACACGGGCTTATGAGCTATTACCGTTGTGCGATTCTTGAGATAGAAACGAAATTCCGCGTACTCAACGAGCAATTCTCCATAAGCTTTGAAAGAAATCCTATCGAGAGCATCAGGACGAGACTTAAAACTCCTCACAGTATTCAGGAGAAGCTTATAAGACGGGGCTTTCCGCTGACGCTTGAGTCTATCGAGGAAAACCTTTACGACATAGCGGGAATACGTGTTATCTGCACCTATATCGACGATATTTATAAGCTTGCCGACTGTCTTATAAATCAGGACGATATCACCCTTGTGTCAATGAAGGATTACATAAAAAATCCCAAGGAAAACGGATACAGAAGCCTTCATCTTATCGTCGAAATACCGATATTTTTGGTCGGTGAAAAGAAGCTGGTCAAGGCAGAGGTACAGCTTCGTACCGTCTCAATGGAGTCCTGGTCAAACGTTGAGCATAGCCTTTGCTATAAAAAGGATATCTCTCCCGAGCTAAAAGCGGAGACCTCGAAAAAGCTTCTTGAATATGCCGATGCCTGCAACAAAATTGACCTCGGAATGCAGGAGCTTCGGGAAAGGGTAGAGAACAGATAACAAAACGGTGCTGAGTCCGAGGACTCAGCACCGTTTATTGACATAGGAAATTGCACGCAGAAGGTGTGCAATTGCGTGTTTAAGTCGAAGACTGCCGACTATTCCGCTATAAAGGTTTCGCCTGCACCTATTTTCACGGTTTCTCCGTGGAACAGATACGGATGACGTCTCACCCATACGTCCGTTGCCGTAGGATTGTGAATGACCGTACCGTCGAGGCTTATTTCAAGAGAATTGAACGCCTTTTGATAGTTGTATATTTCAATGTTGGTCGCATACCATATATCGTCTCTGCCCGAAAGCGTTTCACAGAGCTTTTCCATATGATCCCAGTTGTTGTCAAGGTCAAACTCGTACGAGTGACCCCAGATGTAAAGCATTGCGTTTGTTGAGCCCGAATAGTTAAGGCTCTTGAATTGCTCCGCAAGCTCTAAAACACGCTCGTCCTTGTGATGACAGGTAGGATGAAGCGCAAGCCAGTTTTCAGGAGGATATGCGAAGCCGTGAGTATTTTTGACTGTGCGTGAGTAAGAAACGTCCGCTAATTTTAAGCCTTGGATAATTTCGTCGTTGTAGGTGCCTTGAGGATATGCCATACCCGTAATGATACCGCCGAATTCCTTTTCAAGTATTTCACGGTTTTTCAAAACGTCGTAAATCTCAAGCTCGGTTCTGATTGCGTGGGGATAGGGATGATTGTGCCCGTGAAGAGCCACCTCGTGACCCGAGCCGATATAAAGCTCCTTTGCCTCCTCAAGAGTCATGGGCTTCCACCAATCAGTAGCGCTTGCGGCTCTTCTGTCATAAAATATATTTGAAGAAAGATTAAAGGTTGCCTTGAGACCGTATTTGTCAAAAAGTGCTACAAGTCTCTTGTCCTGGACAACGCCGTCGTCATAGCTGAAGGTCAAAGCCTTTCCTCGACCCTCGGGGAATTTCATATAAACCGAATACATAACAAAGCCTCCGAGTTTTTTCTTAATTTTACCCGTAACCGACGGCTTTGTCAATAAGTGTTTTGTAAAGACTTTGTAAAGTCAATTTCTTCGCCTTTTTGTAATTAATCCAATTTATGCCTATAAATAGTACTTTTTAAAATAATTATTTACTTTACAAAAACATATTGATTTTTTTACATTTCTATGATAAAATATACAGCATTATATATTAAGGAGTTTTTATGGAACAGTTTTTTATTAATTTATGGGATGCTGTAAGCCATTCATCCGAGTGGGTCTACTTGCTCAGAATATTTATCGCCTGCCTTTGCGGAGGTATAATAGGTATCGAGAGAACGCTTCGACAGAAGGATGCGGGCTTCCGTACACACCTTATCGTTGCTCTCGGCTCGGCTCTTATGATGGTAATTTCAAAGTACGGCTTTGCGGATTCCATTGACTTTGATGCGGCTCGAGTTGCGTCAAATATTATTACGGGCATTAGCTTCCTCGGTGCAGGTATGATATTCGTCAAGGGTATCAACATCAAGGGTCTTACAACCGCCGCAGGTATATGGGCAACGGCGGCAGTCGGTATGGCAGTCGGCAGTGGCTTGTACATAACGGGTATCGTTGCAACGCTTCTTTTGGTGCTTATACAGATCGTATTCCATACCTTCCTCATCGGCTTTGACAAGGTACTTGCCAACGACGTTACGGTTGAAATGGTTGTGCGTATTAAGAACACCGAGGATTCTCTCGAAAGATTCAAGGACATTTTACGCGATAAGAATATTGAGTATTCCGAGATAAAGATTGAACTCGGTGACGACGGATACTTTACCGTGACACTTACGGTTAAGGGTGACCGCGAGATTGACGTTGACGGCATTCTTGAGGCATTCAACGAGCACGAACACATTCGGGCTATCAGCTTTTGATGAAAAAAAGGTGTCTTTTGACACCTTTTTTCTTTTGTCTATTGACAAAACGGAATAGAAGTAATAGAATATAATTCCGCGGTTTTAATAAAAATTCAGAAAAATATTTCGATAGAGGTAATTATGCAGGAAAAGCTTTGTCTTGTCTTGATTGAAAATCAATATTCAAATTTAACCGTTGCCGAAAAGAAGATAGCCGACGTAATACTCAATAACAGCGCTGAGGTTGTGGATATGAACGTATCCGAGCTTGCGCGCAGGGCGGGAGTTGCAAGCTCTGCGGTAATACGCTTTTGCACGACTCTCGGCTTTGAGGGTTTTTCAAAAATGAAGATTGCTCTGGCTATGGAGCTTGCGCGTAACAGCTTTGAGAGCTATTCAACCGAGGTCAGCAACGCCGATTCGAGCGCCGACGTTTTGAAGAAGGTTTTTGAATCTGGCAAGAAGGCTCTTGACGATACCCTTATGATGCTTGACAGAACGAGCTTTGACCGTGCGGTCTCTACAATGCTTTACGCCGAAAAAATATGCTTCTTCGGTATAGGCACCTCGTCAAGCGTTGCTCAGGATGCGGGTTACAGAATTATGCAGCTCGGTTATCCCGCCTTTTCCGCAACCGACCCGTTGTATATGAGAATTAACGCAGGTAATCTCAAAAAGGGAGACGTTGCCTTTGCGATATCTAATTCGGGCAAAAGCCGTGATACCATTGACGCCCTGAGGATTGCCCACGAAAGAGGAGCTACCACGACGGTTATCACGAGCTATAAGGATTCTCCCATCTGCCGTCACGCCGATATAGTGCTGTCGGTTTACTCGGACGAGCTCAGATATCCGATTGAAGCGGTGTCCTCAAGAATCGTTACCCTTTCGGTGCTTGACGCCATAAAGGTAACACTGTCTCTGCAGAATCCCGAAAAAACTGCGGAGAGTATACGAATGCAAAAGGAAAGCATAAAATTGCTTCAGGGTGAAAATAAATGACGACGAAATCTACTTCTTCGATGAGAGCTGTGCTTATTGCAATCTTTGCCTATCTCGGTTATAGCTGTGTTTATCTTTGCCGACTCAATCTGTCGGTAGCCTCGGTCGGTATCAAGGAGCTTGGAATTATGACCGATGCTCAGCTCGGTGTTCTTTCCTCTCTCTTTCTCGGAGCATACGCCTTCGGTAAGCTTGTGCTTGGAAGAATAGGCGATAAGCTTCCGCCTAAGGTGATGATACTCAGCGGTCTTTGTGCCTCGGCTGTCGTCAATCTTGTTTTTGGATTTTTCTTGCCCGTAGGCGTTTTGTATCTGCTCTGGCTCTTGAACGGTCTTGCGCAGTCTCTTATCTGGGGACCTATTCTGAGAATAGTATCCTCTAACTTCTCTGCCGAAAAGCGTTCGACCGTGCTCTCGCTTATGGCAACCTGCATAGGCTTCGGAAGTATTATAGGAGTCGTGCTTGCAAGCGTTGGCATTTCGGCGTTTGATTCCGTTTCCGCCGCATTCTTCTTGCCTGCTGGAATTACCCTCGTTATAGCGCTGTTTTTCGCAATCTTCGTACACGATGCGAGTCAGAGTGACGAGAAAAAGCTTCCGCCTATGCCCTTGAAGGAGCTTTTGCACGAGCCCGCCTTCCGCCGTATGTCAATTCCTTCACTTTTTCACGGAGTTATAAAGGATAACATCAACGTGTGGATGGGGCTTTACTTTGCTTCAACCTTCGGACTTGATTTGAAAAAGCTTGCCTTTTACGTTTTTATCGTGCCCTTACTTACTTTGCTCGGCAGAATTTTGTTCCTGCCCTGCCTCAGAGCCTGCAAGAATAACGAAAATCTCGTTGCGGGTCTTTCTCTCGTTTTGAGTGCCGTCTTTGCTTGCCTTCTTGCGCTTAATATCCTTCCTCTGTGGCTGTCGCTTGCCTGCTTCGGAGGTATTGCCTGTATGATTTCTATGGCGAATACAACACTTCTTTCGATTTTTCCTTCGCGCTATCTTGAAAGAGGCTGCGTTTCATCCGTTGCAAGCTATATGGACGTGCTTGCATATTCGGGTGCGGCTGTCGGCTCACTCGTTTTCGGAGTGATGGTTGAGTCAAGCGGATATGTGCCGATGTTTATCGTGTGGCTGGTCTGCTCGGCAATTTCCGCTGTCGTTTTACTGCACGAGGCAAAGCGTTAAACCAAAAATTTTAAGGAGAGGCTTTTAAAACGTAAGCCTCTCCTTATAAAACGCATAAAATTTAATTTTTTTCAAAAAATATATTGACATTTCCCAAAACCTTTGATATAATAATGAGGCTAAATAAAAGGCCTGTTGGTCAAGCGGCTAAGACGCCACCCTCTCAAGGTGGAATCATGGGTTCGATTCCCGTACGGGTCACCAAAAAATAAACATCCGAACAACGTTCGGATGTTTATTTTTATCCAAGCCGCAGGTTTGGCATGGAATCACGCGTCAGCGTGTATGGCATTGCCACAGGCGTATGGCATCACCGAAGGTGTATTTTCTGCGGCTTGATTACATACGCGACTGCGTCGCAATTCCATTCCGCAACGAGTTGCGGATTCCATACACGCCTACGGCGTGATTTGGATGCGAAAGGAGAATGATATGGCAAAGAATTTATTGCTTGAATATTCCGAAAAATTGGCTTGCGAAATTGCAGCGCTTTGTAACGAGCATAAAATAGACTCCAATATCGTATATCAAATCAAAAAATCCTCATCAAGTGTTTTCGCCAACATTTCCGAAGCGCAATATCCGCAAAGTCTTGCCGATATGCTTTCAAAATTTGAGATTGCACGCAAAGAATGTATGGAAACCGAAAGTTGGCTCAAATTGATTTTTTCGTCCGGAAGTATTGATGAAAAAGCCTTTAAGAAATACCGTAATCTCTGTGGCAGAATACGCAGGATCTTGACATCCTCTTGTATTACAATTGAAAACAAAATGAAGCAAGGTTGAAAAACCTTGCTTTTTTAGTGGGTTCGGGCTTCTGCCCGATTCTGTCCCAACGTGAGCGCAGGGACGGTGCGAGATGGGCGCCGCCAAATGGCGGTGGACGTCCACGCGCTATGCTTGCCCCGGACACAAGCGTTGGGAAAGTGAAAAAACAGTTGTATCAAGGAGTGCTTGATATGCCAAACAACAAATTGATAATTGTTTTTTGACAAATATATGCTATAATAGAATTACACCGGTGATAAACTTTTAGGAGAAACTATATGAACGTTAAAATAGGCTCAACTATAAAAAAGCTGCGCACAGAAAATAATATTACGCAAGATACCCTCGCCACAGCAATAGGCGTTACGCCTCAAGCGATATCTCGTTGGGAATCTGAAGGCGGTTATCCCGATATAGAACTTCTTCCGTTGTTAGCCGATTTTTTCTCGGTAAGCACGGATGAACTTCTCGGATACAAGTTATCGGAGAGAGAACAAGAACTCGCCAACATTAAGAAGGAGATGGAGCGTCTTGCAGAAGTTGGTTCTGTTGATGAGCGAGTCGCTTATGCAAGGAATGCTTTTGCCCATTATCCGAACGATTATGAGATTCGTGATAATCTTGCAGTTTGCCTGTCTTTTGTATGGGAGAAAACACACGATGAGGCGCTTTTCAAGGAGATCGAATCACTGCTTGGATCGGTAGCCAACGAATGCACCGATGAGAATACACGATACGA
>JAFSID010000001.1 GCA_017439965.1 Clostridia bacterium
AAAGACAGTTGTTCTGAATTCCTTCATCATGTCCGGATCAAAATCATCGGAATTGAAAATGTGGTGGAGCACACCCGAGGTGGAAGCAGATCGCGCTTATCGCGAAGCTCGAAATGTGTACACCCTCGACAATACCGAATGTGTCGAATTGATGATCGCGAAAATATTGCAGCAATAAGCATTGCGACACCGTGGCAAGAATGCTACGGTGTCGCTTTATGTTTTGTTTGTTAATTGTCGATTGTTTCGCTGGACTTTGCCGCTGTAAGCTGGTATTGTGTGTCCCTGCCAAAGGAGGTGGCGACATGCGAAATATGCTGGATGCCTTATTAGAACCAGATACAGTGATACACTGTGTCCAGAATACTTGTATTATTTTATGCAAATACAGTTGTATTGGACTCAATTACGAAATGGAACAATCGCAACAGCGCAGCCAAATTGCAATGGACAAACATTATCCCAAATGATTCTTCCGCTTCCTCCCCTCGCTGAGCAAAATCGCATTGTCGCCAAACTGGAAGAAATCCTGCCGTTGTGCGAACGGTTGAAATAAGGTGATTGAAAGGGTTAATCAAAACGCAATAGCTGCATAAACAACAAAAAACTCGGAATGGCAATTGCTATTCCGAGTTTTTGTAAATAAAAGAATAGTAGAAAAATCCCGCCGAGGATATCGGCGGGGAGGGGTTACGGTGAGGACCAATAAGGTGTGAGGGAATCGGGGACTCCGTAAAGCTTGACTTCGTCATATTTGATATCGGTCAGGGTATAGGTCTTTGCGCCATCCTTCTTTTCAAGCCAGAAGCTTACCTGAGCGCACTGCTGTGTGAAGGCGGAGTCGGCGAAAATACCGTAGGAGAAGAATTGCTTATTCTCCCCGTCTTGCTGAGCGGTATAAGGGAATCGCATAAGCGTTGAGTAGCCGTGGGCACAGCTGCCCTTATACACGCCGTTTTCGTCGCAGGTGGCATAGGTAACGCTTGCAAGCTTATCGGCAAAGCGTTCAAGCACTGCCTCGTCGGTATAACCGAGGCGCTCCTTGACGTAGGTCTTGAAATCTTCGGCGGTCGTTTCAAATATATGATCCTCTCCGACTGCCATCAAGGCGTGAATTACAACGTGGAAGATTGCATCGAAATTTTCCTCGACGTTAAAGAAATCCATCGTGGCTTTTCCTTGACCGAAGCGGAAAAGCTCTTCTATAAACGTATAGCTTTCCCAAAGCTCGGGATTGTCTTCCTTTTTGGGAACATCTTCGCCGCAGTAGTTTCTGTAATTCTCTCGCATTCCGAAATAATCAACCGAAAACTGCGATGCGGGAACTACGAGCAGGTTGTGAAAGAAGGGGCCTTCCTTGAAATATTCGCTTTCGCTCTCGGAAATTTCACCGCTCACGAAGGCGAGGTAGCCTTCAAAGCGTCGGTCGCCGTAATATTTCTCGGTTTTCTCTCCCTTGTAGGTGAGGTGGGAGAATTTTACCTTGAGAAGCTCGTCTAAGGTATCGCCCTGATAATAAAGCTCAAGCGCCTCTCGGTCACCGAGATAAAGCGCGGAGAGAAATTCGCGGACTATCTCCTCGGGAGTAAGCGATTGTGATTCAACCCAGTCTCTCGTGGTTATCTTATACTCAAAGTCAACGTAGCCCGTCTCGGAGTCTACCGTCGGCTCGGCGGGGGTTTCCTCGGGCTCGATAGGAGTTTCATCCTCGGGGAGCTCTTGAACGATTTCGTCGTTATCGGGCGGTGTTACGGGTGGCTCTTCATTCTTGGGCGTACACGCGCCAAGCAATAACGCCGTCAGTGTCAGTACAAGAAACAGTTTTTTCATAGCTTTACTCCTTTTTATAACATAGTAAATTGCACACAGAAAGAGTGCAATGCGTGTTCAAAAAAGTCTTCCTTAAAATTGTGAGCTTTGCGAAGGCGACTTTTTATTTTATTGTGCCATAAATGGTCGCGTGTGTCAATAGTATATCATAAAAAATACGAATTGTTGACAAAAGAGCTTGTGGCTTGTATAATGATATAAAATAACGCTTTCCGAGGATAATACAATGAACGAATTTAAGCTATTGCCGTTTATAGTGGGCATTGCGGCGGTAACGCTGTACTTTATCGGCTATTTGCAAAAGACGAGAAAAAGAATAATAGTCTTAAATGCGACGTCGAGGCTTTTATACATAATTCAATATATTTTGCTTTCGGCATTCGAGGGTGCGGTGCTTGACGTTGCGGGAATTATATCCTCGATTCTTGCAGGGCGTAAGGACAAGCCGTTTATCAAAAAGCATATCAGACTCTTTTTTATAGGCGTGAATTTATTCGTTATTGCGATGGGATGCGTTACCTACGAGAGTCCTATCAGTATTTTGCCCGTTGTCGCTGTGCTTTTTCATACGGGTGCATTCTGGATCGACAACGAAAAGTGGATACGCCGTCTGTCGCTTATAGGCTCACCGCTTTGGCTTATCTATAATTTCGTTTGCGGAGCGTACGGCTCCTGCATCGGAGATATTTTGTCGATAGTGTCGCTTCTTATTTCGATAGTACGCTACGATATACGAAAAAATAAGGTTTGATTTTTGTAGCAGTTTATGATACAATGGTTACAAATACAAAATGCAAAGGAGCTTTATTATGGAAAAAGGAAAAAAGAATTGGGTATTTTGTGACGGATACCTTCCTCCTAAGGGAGACAACCCTGAGTTTGAGGGTCACGAGGCATTGATGCTTACCAACCTCAACGACGAAAAGACCAAGATCGAGCTTGTTCTCGTATTCGAGGACAGAGAGCCCGAGGACGGAATCTTCGTAGAGCTTGACGGAATGAGAACTACCTGTATCCGTCTTGACAAGCCTCTCGGACCTCAGAAGTATCAGCTCGGTGAGTCGGTTCAGTACACCATCTGGGTAAAGAGCGAGCTTCCCATCTGCGCTTGCTTCGGCAGACTTGACGTTCGTCAGACCAATATGGCGTATTACAGCGTTGAGGGCTGTACGTTCTAAAAAAATATCTCCTTTCGGGAAACCGAAAGGAGATTTTTTCATTTAAAATTAAACGGCTGCGAGACCCTTTTCGATGTCGGCGATGATATCGTCAACGTTTTCAAGTCCTACCGAGAAGCGTACCATACCTGCTTCAATGCCTGCGGCAACGAGCTGCTCGTCGGTAAGCTGACGGTGAGTTTCACTTGCGGGATGAAGCACGCAGGTGCGGATGTCGGCAACGTGCACCTCGTTTGAAGCAAGCTCGAGGGAGTTCATAAATCTCATAGCCGCTTCTCTTCCGCCCTTGATAACTATCGAGATAACACCCGATGCACCCTTGAGGTATTTCTGCGCAAGCTCGTAATCCTCGTCACCCTCAAGCCCGGGATACTTTACGCTTTCAATCTTGTCGCTCTTCTTGAAGTATTCGGCAACCTTGATTGCGTTCTCGCAATAGCGGTCCATACGAACGTGAAGGGTTTCAAGACCGAGGTTGAGAAGGAATGCGGAATGTGCCGCAGGATAGGTGCCGAAGTCACGCATAAGCTGCATTCTTGCCTTGATAATATACGCCGCCTTGCCGTAGGTCTCAACGTAGGAAATTCCGTGATAGGATTCGTCGGGCTCTACAAGCTCGGGGAACTTTCCGCTCGTCCAGTCAAAATTACCGCTGTCAACGATAACACCGCCGTTCTGTACGGCGTGACCGTCCATATACTTTGAAGTGGAGTGGATAACGATATCCGCGCCAAATTCGATGGGACGGCAGAGTGCGGGAGTTGCAAAGGTGTTGTCAACAATGAGAGGCACCTTGTTTGCGTGCGCTATTTTTGCAAAGCGCTCGATATCAAAAACGGTAAGAGCGGGATTGGCAATTGTCTCACCGAAAACGAGCTTGGTGTTAGGCTTGAACGCCTTCATAATCTCCTCGTCGGAGGATTTCTTGTCAATGAAAATACATTCGATGCCAAGCTTCTTGAAGGTATAGGAGAAAAGGTTTATAGTGCCGCCGTAAATTTCAGCGGTGCTTATAAAGCTGTCTCCTGCCTTACAGATATTGAGTATGGAAAGGAGTGTTGCAGCCTGACCTGACGTGGTACACATAGCACCTACACCGCCCTCGAGGTCGGCAATCTTGTTCTCAACCGCCATAACGGTGGGGTTTGCAAAACGGGAATATATCAAGGACTTTGTAGGCTCGTCAAATACTGAGGCTACCTCCTCTGTGGAGTCGTACACGTAGGTCGTGCTTTGTACAATGGGCATAACTCTCGGCTCTGTGTTCTTGGGAGTATAGCCTGAATGTAAGCATTTTGTTTCAAATTTCATTTAAATCACCCTTTTTTATAAGATACTGTATTATATCATATAAAATATAATCATGTCAATTAAATATTGCTATTTTTTACAGTTTGTTGTATAATGGGCATATCAATTAAGACAATTATCTGGAGGATATATGGCAAAGGAAAAAGTAACCTATAACGACGGAAGCACCTACGAGGGAGAATTTCTCGACGGAAAGAGACACGGCTTCGGAATATACACCTGGTCAAACGGTGAAAGGTACGAGGGAGAATTTCTTCACGGTGCAAGAACGGGCAAGGGTAAATATAACTGGACGGGCGGTGCGTCCTACGACGGTGATTTCGTTGACGGAAAGCTTCACGGCAAGGGTAAATACACTTGGGCAAGCGGAAGCGTCTACGTAGGCGATTTCGTTGAAAATCTCAGAACGGGTAAGGGCAAGCTTGCCTGGGAGAACGGCGACGTGTACGACGGAGATTTCATTGACGGAGTCAGAACGGGTAAGGGTAAATACGTCTGGTCAAACGGCAACGTTTATATGGGTGATTTCGTTGACGATAAAAAAAGCGGAAACGGTACGTTCATCTGGACTGACGGCACTGTTTACGACGGCGATTACCGTGATGACAAGATGCACGGCAAGGGTAAGCTTACCTGGTCAAGCGGTGACGTATATGAAGGTGATTTCACCGACGGCGCAAGGACGGGTAAGGGCAGATTTGTCTGGACCGACGGCACTGTTTACGAGGGCGAATTTATCGACGGTCAGATGCAGGGCTGGGGTAAAGAGAAATGGAAGAACGGCGCTCTGTACAAGGGCGAGTTCGATAACGGACAGTTCAAAAACGGCATATTATACGACGGAAATGGCGGTATTCTGGCTATTTACCGCGATGGCGTAAAGGAGGAGCAGGAATGAAAAGAATAGAGCACAGAGAGGACAGATATCCCTTTCGGTTCGTTGAGTACGTTCCCGAAAATGCGGGAGAGGGTCTTCCGCTCATAATTCAGCTTCACGGAGCAGGAGAGAGGGGAGACGACCTTTCGCTCGTTGACGTTCACGGCTTTTCAAAGGTTTTGGCAAACGAGGATATCAATTGCCGTTTTATAATGCCTCAATGTCCCAAGGAAACCTTTTGGGCGGCGAGAGTCGAGTCAATCGTTGAGCTTATTGAGAAGGTCATAAAGGATTTTGATGCCGACCCGAAAAGAGTCTATCTTACGGGTCTGAGTATGGGAGGCTTCGGTACCTGGTATACCGCTATGGCGCGTCCTGACCTCTTTGCCGCAATCGCTCCTATCTGTGGCGGCGGTATGGCTTGGAATGCAGGGGCTCTTACAATGCCCGTGCGTGTTTTCCACGGCGTGAACGATAATGCGGTAAGCGTTAATCAGTCGGATGAGATGGTCAACGCAATCAAGGCTCGCGGAGGCAACGTCGAGTATACCCGTATGGAAGGTGTCGGCCATAACGTTTGGGAGCATGCTTATAACAAGGCTCTGGCGGATTGGCTTTTTAGTTACAGTAAATGATTTTGCTTTGTTCCTTCATAACGCCGTTTGGGAAGAATGTTGATATTCCTTTGAAATAATATATTTCTGTACGGTTTATCGTACAGCTTGTGTGATATTATAGAGTGCGGAAGGAGGAGAGCTTTATGGAAAAGACTCTGGTTATTATGATAGGTATTCAGGGGAGTGGAAAAAGCACGTTTTATCGCTTGCATCTGGCAGAGGCTTTCGTGCGTGTAAATCTTGATACTCTGAAGACGAGAAACCGTGAGAGACTTTTGATTGAGGAGTGTATAAGGGACGGAAAAAGCTATGCCATAGATAACACAAATCCAACGAGGGAGGACAGACATCGTTATATTTCCGCAGCAAAGGCGGAGGGGTATAAAATCATTGGGTATTTTATGGAGTCAAAGCTAAAAAAATGCATTGAGCGTAACGATAAGCGAGAGGAATGTGAAAGAGTACCAGCTTCGGCTATTGCTTCAACCTCGAATAAATTGCAGATGCCGTCATATGACGAGGGCTTTGACGAGTTATATTTTGTCGAAAACGATGGGGTAACAATGACTATCTCAAAGTGGAGGGAATAACAATGATTTTTGATGATTTGGATAAAGAGATGCGAGTCTACGAGCAATCAATAGATCAGATAATTTTGTCTGATTCTTATTTGGTTGCGAGGTTAGACGGACGCGGATTTTCAAGACTCACCAAGGAGATTTGCAATTTTGAAGCACCGTTTGATGAGCGTTTTCGCGATATGATGGTTAACACCGTCAAGGCGTTGATGGATTGTGGCTTCCGTGTGGTTTACGGCTTTACGGAAAGCGATGAAATATCTCTGCTTTTCCACAAGGAAGAGGATACCTTTGGCAGAAAGGTGCGTAAATTCAACTCCATTTTAGCGGGCTTCGCCAGTGCGAATTTTTCCTTGCAGTTAGGTCAGGCGGTGGCGCTTGATTGCCGAATGGTTCCGCTGCCGAATATTGAGCGCGTGAAGGACTATTTTCTGTGGCGCCAGGAGGATGCTCACCGAAATGCATTAAACTCTCACTGCTATTGGATGCTGCGCAAGGAGGGTGCAGATGCAAACGAGGCAAACGACCTGCTTGAAGGAAAGAGCGTTTCCTTTAAAAATGAATTATTATTTTCAAGAGGCGTGAATTTTGATAAGCTTCCGTTATGGCAAAAGCGTGGAATCGGTATTTATTGGGCAGACGTTGAAAAGGTTGGCTTTAATCCTATAACTCAAGCTGAGGAGAAGGCTATCCGAAGAAAGCTCTGCGTGAATTACGAGCTTCCGTCGGGTAATGCTTACGGAGAATTTGTTGCGTCATTTTTGAATTGCTAACAGTTTTCTTTGAGAAAACTGTCGATTTTCGTTCAAATGAATGTAGTCCAAAAAGCAATTTGCTTTTTGCCTTTTCGACATCCTACATTCATTATCGCTTTGAGACATTATCGTATCAATAATCCGAAATGAAGAGTGAAAAAATTAAGCGAGGTGAATTTCACCTCGCTTCAGTCTGTCGAAAAAGTCACTCTAAGGAGTGGCTTTTTTGCGTTAGATATGGTATAATGGAGGTAGAAAAAATGTGA
>JAFSID010000021.1 GCA_017439965.1 Clostridia bacterium
ATGTTTTTGGCTCTGAACAAACCTCGCCACTACCGTACACTCGTACGCTGACGGGCTTCGGTTTGTCCATTCTGGAGCATTTTTTCCTATCTCCTGAAAAGAGGCTGTAAAAAAACTCTAACCAAGTTTTTTTACAGCCCCCTTTTTATATAAAAAATCTTGATAAATGCATTATTGTGTGTTAGAATAGAATGAATAAATTTTTTTCGAAATCAGGTGTATAAAATGAAATTATCCGAGCTTTTGAAAAGAGAAGGGCTTTACCTATCCTTCGAGGTGTTTCCGCCTAAAACAGACTCAGCCTTCGACACGGTAAAGCACGCGACCGAGGAAATAGCAAAGCTTCATCCCTCGTTTATGAGCGTGACCTACGGTGCAGGCGGAGGCACGAGCCGTTACACTCTTGATATCGCAAAGAACATCAAGGAGCATTACGGTGTTCCCACTCTTGCGCATCTCACCTGCGTATCATCAACGAGAGAGACGGTAAGAGAAAGAATTGAGGACATCAGGGCGGCAGGTATACAGAATATTATGGCGCTCAGAGGCGACCTTACTCCCGAGCTTGAAAAGAGCGACCGCTCGACGTGGGCCTACCGTCACGCAATCGACCTTGTGCGAGACATCAAGGAGATTGACGAAAGCTTCTGCATAGGAGGAGCCTGCTATCCCGAGATACATCCCGAAAGCGAAAATCAGAAGGAGGATATTCTCCATCTTCGTGAGAAGGTAGACGCAGGCGTTGAGTTTCTCACGACTCAGATGTTTTTCGACAACAATCTTTTATACAACTTTCTTTATAAGATTCGCGAGGCAGGTATTACCATACCCGTCATCCCCGGTATTATGCCCATAACCCGTGCAACTCAGGTTGAGCGTGCCATCAAGCTTTCGGGCTCGTTTATGCCACAGCGCTTCAAGAGTCTCGTTGACAAATTCGGTCATTCACCCGAGGCAATGAAGCAGGCGGGAATAGCCTACGCCACCGACCAGATAATCGACCTTTACGCAAACGGAATAAGCAACGTTCACGTATATTCTATGAACAACCCTGACGTTGCCGAAAAGATTCAGGCAAACCTCTCGGATATTATCAACAAATGAGCGGATTTATAAAAAGCCTCGTACCGCAGGAGTATGACAGACGGGAAATACTGAGGTATGCAGGAGTAAGAGAGGCAACCTCGGACGTCGAAGCGCTTCTTGAGGAATGTCTCAAGGAATGTGACGGAATATTTTCCTATAAGGTATGCTACGTCGAGCTTGAGCGTGAGAGCTTTCCCGATTTTCTGAAGGACTATGAGAGACTCAAGGGCTGTGAGCGTGCGGTGATTTTCGTTGCGACCGTGGGTATCGGCATCGACCGACTCATAAAAAAGCATAGTGTCTCATCCCCCTCAAAAGCGTTAATGCTTCAGGCAATCGGCGCTGAGAGAATAGAGAGCCTGTGCGACTCCTTCTGCAACGGATACGAAAACGCAACGCCTCGCTTCAGCCCGGGATACGCAAGGCTTGAGCTTGACGCTCAGCGAAAAATCTTCTCTTTGCTCGACCCCGAAAGAAGCATAGGAGTGACCCTTAACACAAGTCTTCTTATGTCACCGTCAAAATCGGTCAGCGCTATATTTGGAATCAGGAGTAAAAAATGACAGTTCTTGAATACATAAAAAATAACGTAACCTTCCTCGACGGAGGAATGGGTACGCTTTTGCAAAAATCGGGGCTTGGAATCGGCGAGCTTCCCGAAAGGCTCAACCTCACCCATCCCGATGCTATAAAAAATATACACCTCGACTATTTCAACGAGGGCTCAAATATCGTTTGCACCAACACCTTTGGCGCAAACACTTTGAAATTTCCACTTGACGAGCTTGACAAAATCGTCTGCGCGGCGGTAAAAAACGCCAACGACGCCCGACTTGAAAGCAGTGGCAGTCAGGACAAGTGGATTGCCCTTGACATAGGTCCGTCGGGCAAGATGCTCAAGCCCTACGGTGACCTCGACTTTGAGGAGGCGGTAGGAGTATTTGCCGAGACGGTAAGGCTGGGCGTAAAATACGGCGTTGACCTCATCGTCATTGAAACGATGAACGACAGCTACGAAACCAAGGCGGCGCTTCTTGCCGCAAAGGAGAATTCCGACCTCCCTATATTCGTAACCAATGCTTACGGCGAGGACGGAAAGCTTATGACGGGAGCAGACCCTGCCTCAATGATAGCGCTCCTTGAGGGAATGGGTGCCGATGCGATAGGAGTTAATTGCTCACTCGGTCCGAAAGCGCTCAAGCCTATTGTGAGAGAGTATCTGAAATACTCCTCCCTCCCCGTTATAATGAAGCCCAACGCCGGTATACCGAGGTCGGTTGACGGAAAGACGGTATTCGACGTTTTGCCCGAAGAGTTTGCCGAGGACGTTGCCGAGCTTATAGGCGAGGGTGTCGGAATTGCGGGAGGCTGCTGCGGTACGACTCCCGAATACATCAAGGCGTTAGTCTCGTCTGCAAAGGGACTTTCGCATATTCCCGTTACGGAAAAGAATTACACCTGCGTATCCTCCTACACTCACGCGGTATTCTTCGACAAAGAGCCGATACTCATCGGCGAGCGTATAAACCCGACGGGTAAAAAGCGCTTTAAGGAGGCTCTGCGAGAAAACGACGTGAACTACATTTTAAACGAGGGCATTTCCGAGCAGGAATCGGGCTGTCACATACTTGACGTAAACGTCGGACTCCCCGAAATTGACGAGACGGCACTCCTCACCCGTGTGACAAGTGAGCTTCAGGCAATCGTTGACCTTCCGCTTCAGCTTGACACGACGAGCGTTGAGGCTCTTGAGTCAGCCCTCCGCCGTTACAACGGCAAGGCGATGATAAACTCGGTCAACGGAAAGCGAGAGAGTATGGAGGCGGTATTCCCTCTTGCCAAAAAGTACGGCGGTCTCGTCGTAGCCCTCACCCTTGACGAAAACGGAATCCCGACCACCGCCGAGGAAAGAGTAGCAATCGCCGAGAAAATAATCGAAGAGGCAAAGAAATACGGAATTTCAAAAAAGGATATAATAGTTGACCCGTTGGCGCTTACGGTTTCGGCAGACAATAACGCCGCCGTTGAAACCCTGCGCGCTGTAAAAATGCTCCGTGAAGGACTTGGCGTACACACCTCACTCGGTGTTTCAAACGTCTCCTTCGGTCTTCCCGAGAGAGAGCTTGTAACCTCCTCCTTCTTCACGCTGGCGCTCGGTCAGGGACTTTCCGCGGCAATAATGAATCCTCACTCACTCGAAATGAGGAAGGCTTATCACTCCTATCTTGCGCTTGCGGGACTTGACGAAAGCTGTGGAAAATACATCGAATTTGCCACAAGCATTCCCAAGGCTGTTGAAAGCACCGCCACCGTTTCTCAAAAAAGCGAGGAGGAATACAAATCCGAGCTTCAAAGGGCTATTATCAAGGGACTTCGTGAGGATTCGGCAAAAATAACCGCCGAGCTTCTTAAGACGTCAGCGCCTCTTGATATAGTTCAAAGCGAAATCATTCCCGCGCTCGACGTGGTGGGAGTCGGCTTTGAAAATAAGACGGTTTATCTCCCCTCTCTGCTTATGAGCGCCGAGGCGGCAAAATCAGCCTTTGAGGTGATAAAGACGGCAGTGCCCAAGGACAAGACCTCGAATAAGGCGACCGTCATCATTGCCACCGTAAAGGGAGACATTCACGATATCGGTAAAAACATCGTAAAGCTTCTGCTTGAAAACTACGGCTTTAACACCATCGACCTCGGACGTGACGTGCCTGCGGAGGAGGTCGTCAAGGCGGTGAAGGAGTACAACGCTTCAATCGTCGGACTCAGCGCCCTTATGACCACCACCGTTCCCGCAATGGAGGAAACGATAAAGCTTTTAAGAGAGAGGGCACCCGAATGCCGTGTAATCGTCGGTGGCGCAGTGCTGACTCAGGAATACGCCGATATGATTGGTGCCGACAAATACGCCAAGGATGCTATGGAAGCGGTACGCTGGGCAGAAAAAATTGACAGTTAATAAAAAACGCCTCATTTGAGGCGTTTTTATTATCTATCTGGTTTTTTGGTCAATGCAATAGCAACGAGCGAGCTTATGCACAGAAGGAAGGGGTAGAAAAGCTTGGGGATAATTTCAAGAGCTGAAAGCTGTGTGCCGAGTGCCGAAGCGGCGGAAATGGCAACGAGCATCTGTGCACCGTAAGGAATAATTGCCTGAAACACGCAGGAGAAGGTATCGAGAATTGACGCCGCCTTTTTAGGAGATATGCCGTATTCCTTTGCAATCTCGTTAGCAATGGGATTAGCCATAACGATGGCAACGGTATTGTTTGCGGTGGCAATATCCATAACGCCGACGAGAACGCCCATACCCACCTGACCGCCCTTTTTACCTCGGAAAACCTTTTTGATTCCCGAAAGAAGCGCATCAAATCCGCCAAACTCACGAATGAGAGCGCAGATTGCGGAGACGAGCACGGTAACGATAATTGTTTCAAACATTCCGTCAGCGCCCTTGCCCATTGCGGCAAGGAGCTCTGTGGGCTTAGTGGCACCCGTCAGGAGCATTATCGCAGAGCCTGACACGATACCCGTCAAAAGCACGACGAATACGTTTATACCGATTATACCGCCAATAAGAACGAGAACGTAAGGAATTATCTGTATAAGGTTATAGTCCCTTGTAACCGCTCCGCCAATCTCACTGTTGAGAGACATTATAAGCACTATAACGAGAGTAATCACTGCCGCGGGAAGCGCTATAAAGAAGTTTTCCTTGAACTTATCCTTCATTTTACAGCCCTGACCGTTGCAGGCGGCGATGGTGGTATCCGAAATGAAGGAGAGGTTGTCTCCGAACATTGAGCCGCCGATAACCGTTGCCACGCAAAGTGACATATCAAAGCCCGATGCGTTTGAAACCGCCACGGCAATGGGAGTTAAAAGCGTAATCGTTCCGACCGACGTGCCCATTGCGAGTGAGACGAAGCAGGCAACCGCGAAAAGAACTATAACGGCGTATTGCTCGGGAATTATCGAAAGCATAAAGTAAGCAACGCTTTCCGCACTCTCTCTGCCTACGACACCAACGAAAATACCTGCCTCAAGGAAAATGAGTATCATAGTAAATATGTTCTTATCTCCGACTCCCCGTCCCATTATCTCAAGCTTTTTGTCAAAGTCGAGAGCTCTGTTCTGGAGACAAGCCACAAGAAGCGCTACCAAAAACGCAACTACTATCGGGATGTTGTAAAATCCCATCTGTATATCGAGAACGTATTCAAACAGAATACCGAGTCCTAAATATAAAACTAAAAATACACCTATCGGCAATAATGCCACAACGTTTCCTTTTTTCATTTCAACCTGCCTATTTTAATTTTCAACATATTCTATCATAAACGCTCGATTATTTCAACAGCTTACGAAAGTTTTTTGTATTCGTTTGGAGTCATTCCCGTTTCCTTTTTAAAAAGGCGGGAGAAGTTTCTCGGGTCAAGACCGACGGCAAGAGCCACCTGAGATACGTTAAAATCTCCGCTTTTGATAAGAGTGCAGGCGTGACGGATTCTCATCGAGGTGAGATATTTATAAGGAGACGTGCCCACGCGCTTTTGAAAAAGAGCTGAAAAATACGCTCTTTCAAGACCGACGGCGTCGGCAATATCCGAGACGTCTATCGGCTCGTTATATCTTGCGCCCATTATACCTATAACACGCTCGACCCACTCGTCCGAGGAAAAGCCGTTTTCCCCCTTTAAGAGTGTACCTAAAAAGCCGTACACACAGGAGGTAAGAAGCAGAGAATCACCAACACTCTCCCCTTCCCAGTATTCAAGCATTTTCTCAGCCCACCCGTAAAGCTCGTCAAAAAGCTCATCGGGAGCAAATGGATTTTCCGAGGTTATACCCGCTCGGCGCAAATACCGTCCCATCGTAATGGAATCGACTCCAAACCATATACCTCGCCTCGGGTCACGCTTGTCGGCGGTATGGGTTACTGTATCACCGGGCAGAAGCACGTAGCATTTTCTCGGAGAGACCTCAAACTCACGTCCGTTTATAATAGCCGAGCCGTAACCCTCAACGCAAAGCTCCACGATATACACGTCACGGACGACGGGACCGAATACGGCACCGGGTGTGAGATCGTACTCCCTTTCGCAATAGCAGACCGACGGTTCCTCCCGTCCCGTGAATTTTTTCTGTACTATCATATTTTTACTCCGTCAAACAAATTGAAGAATATCTCAAACAAAATATACTTGCAAAAAGCCTTTTTATTCAATACAATAATACCATAAAAATCTAAAAGGAGCAAGAGAAAATGAAAAACAATTTGAATGTTGCGGTTATAAGCTGCAGTTATATGGCAGAAAGACATATGGAGGGAATTATCGCAAAGGAGGGAGCAACCCTTTATGCAATCTGCGACAACGCAACCGACGGAAGACTTGAGCGTTGTCAGGAAAAATACAAGCCAATCATAGCGACTACCGATTGGCGTGAGCTTGTGAATGACGAGAAGGTTGATGCGGTTGTAATCGTTACTCCCGACGACCTTCACCTTGAAATGACCGAGGCATTCCTTATGGCAGGCAAGGACGTGCTCTGTGAAAAGCCTATGGCTCTCACGGTCGAGGAATGTGAAAAAATGATGGAGGCAGAGAAAAAGAGCGGTAGGACTCTTATGATAGGTCAGGTATGCCGTTGCACTCCCGCCTTCGTTATGGCAAAGAAAATGATTGAGGAAGGAAAAATCGGTGAGCTTACCTTCGTTGAGAGTGAATACGCACACGATTACGCCAAGGTGAGAGGCTACAACGATTGGCGTGTAAATCCGCGTCGTGAGGGCTTTATCGGCGGAGGCTGTCACGCGGTTGACCTGCTTCGTTGGATTGCGGGTAATCCCACCGAGGTACACGCCTACACTAACCACAAATATCTCACGGATTGGCCCGTAAACGATACCACGATTGCAGTTTACAAATTTCCGAATAACGTAATCGGCAAGGTATTCGTATCAATCGGCTGCAAGAGAGGGTACACAATGCGCTCCTGCTTCTACGGAACGAAGGGCACAATTATCTGCGACAATACCTCGCCCACACTTCAGCTCTTTGAAGCCTTTGACGAAAACGGCAATGAGGTAGACCATACCGTTGCAAAGGAGCTTCCCGTTGAGGTAAACAACCACAATATCACCGCAGAGATCGACTTATTCATCGACGGCATTACGGGTAAGAGGGATATTCTCGTTACCTCTCTTGAGGGCGCTTCATCGGTAGCGGTCTGCTGTGCAACGGTTGAAGCCTCCAAAAAAGAAGAAACCGTCAGGATTCGTTACCCCAAGGTGTAAATTATGTTAAAGGCGGGATTTTCAAGGCTTGACGTAACTCCTCCTCTCGGAAGCTTTATTTCGGGATATTTCATCAAGCGCTACGCAAAGGGAGTCCTTGAGCCGATTTTATTAAATGCACTGGCACTCTCCGACGGCAATACGACCTCAATCATTATTGCCGCAGATCTACTGGGAATCAGGAAGAATTACTGTGACGAGATTCTCTCCCTCATCAGCGAAAGGACAAAAGTCCCGACAGATAATATCACCATATGCTGTCTGCATCAGCATACGTCAATCGCCCTGCGTGATACGGCAAACAACAACGTCATGAAGGACAAGTGCTATCTTGAATACCTTTATCGCAAATTCATCGATGCCTCCGTAATGGCTATAAACGATTTAACCGAGGCAAAAATCTCGACGGCAGAGGCTGAGACGAGTGAAAAAATATCCTTTATCCGTAGGTATATAATGAAGGACGGAAGGGTTGAAACAAACCCTCACGGCAAAAAGGACAAGATTTTAAAGCCGTATTACGATGCCGACAACACCGTACGTCTGATACGCTTCAAAAGACACGGTGCAAGAGATATTGCACTCGTCAACTTCTCGACTCACGCAGACGTCGTTCACGGGGAGTATTTCTCGTCTGATTGGCCGGGCTTTACAAGAAGCTTTGTGGAAAATGACCTCGAAAACGTTTCCTGCATTATGACCGTCGGCTGCGAGGGTGACTCAAATCACGCAGACTTCACGCTTGACGAATACCGTGACGGATACGAGCATTCACGTCATATGGGACGGGTCATTGCCGATGCGGTTGTCGGTATGTGGGATAATACCGAGGATGATACACCGACCGATATTCTCTGCCGAAAGGACATTCTGTTCAACAAGACGCGTACCGACGGTGAGGAGAGTTACGAGGAATGCGTCAAGCTTCTCGCAGACCCGAACAATAACACAGCCGACGGCTCGAAAATTGAATTGCTCGGCAACGCCTCGAGAATCGTTGGGCTTCGGAATCAGCCGATATATCAAAAGCTTCCGATGTCCTCTATATGCTTCGGCCGTATCGGTATCATAGGCTTTGGCGGAGAGCCGTTTACAAGGTACGCCGTCAGAATAAGAAAAAAGCTTCCCGACAAATTTATTATTACCTTAGTCTGTGCCAACGGAATGGAGGGCTATCTTCCAATTAAGGAAGCCTTCAGAGAGGGTGGCTACGAGGCAGGTGCATCTCCCTTCAGTCCAAGCCTTGAGGACGATTGCACAAAAGTGGCAGTTAAGCTATTAAACAAAAACGGTTGAGCGTTATGCTCAACCGTTTTTTATTATTCTTCAAAATCCCAGTTATACTTTGCGATTTCGTTTTCAAGAAGGTCAACCGCTTTTCTGATATCGTTATCAAGCTGTTCACCCTTGGGAATTTCACGTTCAATCGTGAACGCACCCTGATACTTAAGCTCGTGAAGCTTGCGTACAACCTCGGGGATATTTGCCTTACCCTCTCCGAGAGGTACCTCCTTACCGAGCTTTCTGCCGCTTGTGGGGAAAAGTCCGTCCTTACAATGTGTTCCGCGGACGTACTTACCGAATACGTCGAGCGCGTCAACGGGGTTACCGTTTCCGTAAAGAATAAGGTTGGCGGTATCAAGGTTTACACCGAGATTTTCTCCGCCTGCATCCTCGATTGTACGAAGAAGAGTCATAGGAGTTTCCTGACCCGTTTCGAAGTTAAAGGACTGACCGTTTGCCTTAATGGTAACGAGGAGGAACTTAAGAAGGGTTATAAAGCTCGTGTAGGTCGGGTCGTTGGGGTTGGGAGGAATAAATCCGCAATGGGTTGCGATATCCGTAACGCCGATCTTCTTTGCCCAGTGAGAAGCCTGAACAAGCTCGTCGTATCTTCTTGAGCGGAACGCCATGGGAATAATTCCCCAAGTTTCAAATATATCCTCATATTTTCCGTGACCCGGATTAAGCATGGGTGAAGGAGTCCATCCCGCCCATACGTTTGAAAGAGAAACGTCGTACTTATCGCAAAGCTCAAGCACGAAATCCGCCGATTCCTGAGTACGCTCTGCAACGCTCCATGACATAAGCTGGCAGGAGTGAAGTCCGAATTTATTTATTCTCTGAAACTTTTCCTCGAGAATCTGTCTATTTGGGTGCATACCTATAAAAAGGCCTATTTTTGGTGTTGCCATAATATATTTCTCCTTTAATTATTCTTCAAAATCCCAGTTATATTTTGCCATTTCGGTCTGAAGAAGCTCTATTGCATTTCTGATATCGATATCCTTCTGCTCACTCTGAGGAATCTCACGCTCAATGGTGAACGCTCCCTGATACTTAAGCTCGTGAAGCTTGCGTACAACCTCGGGGATATTAGCCTTACCGACACCGAGCGCAACCTCCTCGCCCGCCTTTCTTCCCGACACGGGGAAAAACGCATCCTTGCAATGAGTTCCGCGGACATATTTTCCGAACACGTCGAGCGCATCAACGGGATTACCGTTGCCGTAAATCATAAGATTTGCGGTATCAAGGTTTATGCCGAGATTCTCTCCGCCTGCATCCTCAATCGTACGCGCAAGAGTTTTGGGAGTTTCCTGACCCGTTTCAAAGTTGAAATACTGACCGTTTGCCTTTATCGTAACGAGCAGCATCTTAAGTAACGCTATAAAGCTCGTGTAAAGAGGGTCGTGAGGATTTGACGGAATAAATCCGCAATGAGTCGTAACGTCGGTTACTCCGATAAGCTTTGCCCAGTGAGAAGCCTGAACAAGCTCGTCGTATCTTCTTGAGCGGAACGCCATGGGAATAAGTCCCCACGATTCATACGCATCAGCCGTCGGGAAGGGAGTCCATCCTGCCCAAAGGTTCGAGATACGAACGTCGTATTTATCACAAAGCTCAAGTATCATTTCTGCCGTTTCGGGTGTTCTCTCCGATACAAGCCAGGACATAAGCTGACAGGAATGAAGCCCGAAGGACTGTACCCTCTTGAATTTTTCCTCAACTATTCCTCTATCGGCACTCATACCGATAAAAAGGCCTATTTTCGGGGTTGCCATATCAATTATCTCCTTTACATTTACTAATACGGTTATATCAAATTCTTCCTGAAAAGTCAATGATATTTTCGAAATTAGCAATATTGTGGCACAAAAATGCATTAAAGTATTTCTTTCTACCACGCACTTTACCGGTAAGACATACGTTTTTTGAGTACGAATTTTCCACGTTATAAAGATTTTATCAAAATTCATCCTTAAAATAAGCTCTGGAGTTTGCGTGGTTTCCGTTAAAATCGACCAAAGTAATTCTGACATATTTATCACGCTCGTCAAGCTTGAACTCGCCGTTAAACACCCCCTCCGAAGCGCAGGATGAAACTCGTTTCTGATGCCTGCGGTCGGTGGAAAAGTCAATGTACTTAACAGGAGCTTGAGTCTTTACGGATATCACACCGTCTTCATACCAGATATCATCAAACAAAGGTCCGCAAGAGGCAAAAGAGTCACCGTCTGCAAGAGCGTTCATCAAGGAAGTGTAGTCAAGTCTTTCGGCAGTTACGACCGTAAAGCCGCCAAAGCTATCGGGAAAGGCAGTACGATTTGTATTGTGATTGTCATCGGCGGCGATACATAAAAGCCGTTTTCCTTGTCTTAAAAGTCTGTCATACACGGCAGGACAGTAATCATCAACTCCGCACTGAGCGGAAATATTATTGTAGATTTCAACGGCATTCATCCCTTCGTATAACCCCCAATCCGCCTCGTTGTCAAGTGACCAATTGGGATGATTGTAGGTGACAAAAAATCCTCTTTCACGAGCTATTCTGATAGCCTTATTAATAGATTCGGGAGTATGCTCCTTCAAAAAAGGCTCGTCGCCTTCAAAATACCTTGCAAGGTGAGCATAATCGGGAATATTCCCACTTGCTCGGGTAACGTAATCGGGGCAATATAACGGTTGTCTGTTTTCATCGGGGGTCATAGAGATCATACAAAGATGGGTACTTTTTACATCGCAAAAATTGGCGGCATCAGTTCCGACCTCATAGTATTCGGTAAAGCAGGTCTCATATCCGTTCAGTGCAACAAAGGTGTCATCCGTCAGCTCATTATGAGTCAAGAAAAGATTGTGATCGGTAAATGCCACCGCCGAATACCCCTCTTTTTTGTACAATTCCTTCATTTCCGCAGGAGTGAAGCCACCGTCGGAAACAACTGTATGTGAATGCAAATTCACCTTATAAAAGTTATTTCCTTTTGCCAACAGGCTTTTCTTCATATTTCAACATCTCCCATCTCTCGCACGTATTCCTTGAGATACGGCAAGCGTCAAAAAAATCGTCGGCAAAGCGCTCGGGGGTCATTGTATTTTTTGATTTCGTGTAGTGGTCGTGAGAGCCCTCAAGATGCCCCCAGTTCCATAATTTTTCACAAAGCCTTGCCATTTTATTTTCTCCTTAATTAAAGTATATTTATAACGAAAATCAATAGCTTTCTCAAGAATTTCGACTTTCGATTATCGTTCAAATGAATGTAGTCCAAAAAGCAATTTGCTTTTTGGGGAGGCTGATATATCAGCTTCGAAAAGGCTTTTTGCCTTTTCGACATCCTACATTCATTATAAGCTCTACCGCAGTGTCAAGCTCAAGGGAGGGGTTATATCCCTTTAAAAAACTCCAACCTTCAACACAATAAAAAACTCCTTTACCGTTTATTGAGACAATTATATATCTCATTGGATAAAAAGTCAATATTTTAACTAAAAGCCTTACAATCGGGGATATTTATATTTACATTATGAAGAATTTATGCTATACTATGGTATACTGTGATAAATATTCCCATTTATGAAGGAGTTTTTTAAAATGAAAAAATATTACGATGCCGTAGAAAAGTATTCCGAGCTTATTCACAAATGTCACGAATACGTATGGGCTAATCCCGAAACGGGCTACAAGGAATACAAGACCTCCGCATATCTTGCCTCCGAGTTTGAAAAACTCGGCTACAAGCTTACCTACGCCGAGGGAATCACGGGATTCATAACCGAAATTGACACGGGTCGCAAGGGACCTACTATCCTTGTACTCGGAGAGCTTGACTCCCTTATCTGCGCAGACCATCCCGAAGCCGATTCCGAGACGGGTGCTGTTCATTGCTGCGGTCACTCGGCACAGTGCGCGGCTCTTCTCGGTCTTGCCGCCGCTCTTACCGAGCCTCATATTCGTGATAATATGTGCGGTAAGATAAGACTCTGCGCAGTACCTGCCGAGGAGCTTATCGAGATTGAATACAGAAAGAAGCTTATTGCCGAGGGCAAGATATCATATATGGGCGGTAAGCCAGAGTTCCTCAAGAGAGGACTTTTTGACGGCGTTGATATGGCGTTTATGGTACACACCACCATTTCCGACGCCTACATTGTAAAGAAAAGCTTCAGTGTCGGATGCGTTGCCAAGAAGATCACCTTCAAGGGTCGCTCCTCTCACGCAGGAGGCTCGCCCTGGAACGGCATCAACGCGCTCTACGCCGCAAACCTCGGTCTTAACGCCGCTAACGCTCTACGCGAGACCTTCAAGGAGCAGGACTACATCCGCTTCCATCCCATCATTACGACGGGCGGTAACGCGGTAAACGCTATCCCCGACAGAGTCGTTATTGAAAGCTACGTAAGAGGTATCAGCTACGAGGCAATCAAGGATGCAAACGAGCGTATCAACCGTGCGCTTACGGGTGCGGCGCTTTCAATGGGAGCTAACGTTGACATTGAGGATATCCCGGGCTACTCTCCCGTTAACAACAACCATATGCTCGCAGACGTTGCGGTAAAGGCGTTCAACGAGATTATGCCCGAGGGTAAGATAGTCGTTTCCGAGGCGGTTGGCACAGGCTCGACCGATATGGGCGACCTTTCCACAATTATGCCTATCCTTCATCCATACGCAAACGGCTCAACGGGCTTCTCTCACGGCTCAAACTACAAGGTTGAAAACGTGCAGACTGCTTGCGTTGACTCTGCAAAGTGGCAGCTTGCAATGCTTGACGTGCTTCTCCGTGACAACGGTGCGGAGGCAAAGAAAATACTCGACAGCTTCACGCCCTACTTCAAGAGCAAGGAGGAATACTTCGAATATATGGACTCCTTCTCGCGCAGCGGAGACAGAATTGAATATTCCGACAAGGAAGCAACCGTAAAGCTTTGATTTTTTGTGTATTTTTATACACTAAAATCCTTGACAAAACAGTGATTGTACTGTATAATAATGCATATTGTTTTAAAAATATTGCATAAATATTGAATTTATACAAAAATTAATGCATAAACACATAAGGACTTGAATATGAAAAAGATTTTTATCGACGGAAGCGCGGGCACAACGGGTCTGCGCATCCGTGAAAGACTTGCCGAAAGGCAGGATATTGAGCTTATAACGCTTACCGAGGAAAAGAGAAAGGACACCGAGGCAAGACGCGAGGCGCTCAACACCTGCGACATCGCTTTTCTCTGTCTGCCCGATGCGGCGGCAATAGAGGCGGTATCACTCGTTGAAAATCCGAGCGTTGCCGTCATCGACACCTCAACGGCTCACCGCACGAATCCCGATTGGACCTACGGCTTTCCCGAGCTTCAAGGTCTTCGCGAAAGGCTTGCGGTATCCAAGAGAATTGCCAACCCAGGCTGTCACGCAAGCGGATTCGTAGCTCTTATCAATCCTCTTGTAAACGCAGGAATTATTGACAAGAGCGCAAAGCTCGTCTGCTTCTCCATCACGGGATACTCGGGCGGAGGCAAAAAGATGATTGCCGAATACGAGAGCGAGGACAGACCCGTCGGTCTTTCTTCTCCGAGACAGTACGCACTTTCGCAGGAGCATAAGCATCTCAAGGAGATGGCAATAATATCGGGTATTGACACGCCTCCCGTATTCTCTCCTATCGTTGCGGACTTTTACTCGGGTATGCAGGTAAGCGTCGGACTTCACGCAAGTGAGATTTCGGGAAGCCTTGAGGATATCAGAAGGGTTTACTCCGAGGTGTATTCAGGTCCCGTTGTAAAATACTGTGAAGCACCGACCGAGGACGGCTTCCTCGCTTCAAACGCCTTTTCCTTCAACGACGGAATGACGGTATCCGCGCTTGGTAATCAAGACAGAATTATGCTGACCTCACGCTTTGACAATCTCGGCAAGGGTGCAAGCGGTGCGGCAGTTCAGAATATGAATATACTGCTCGGGTGCGACGAAGCACTCGGACTTGTACTTTGACGGAGGATTTTATGAAAATTATAAACGGAAGCGTATGTGCCGCTAAGGGATTTCGTGCTTCGGGTATCCACTGCGGAATACGCCGTAACCATTCAAAAAAGGATATAGCGCTCATCGTGAGCGATACACCCGCATCTGCGGCGGCACTTTATACCACCAATCTCGTCAAGGGCGCTCCCCTGACGGTTACCAAAAGTCACATTTCCAACGGCATTGCTCAGGCGGTAATCTGCAACAGCGGTAACGCCAACACCTGCAACGCCAACGGAATTGAAATTGCAGAGCAGATGTCCGACCTCGTTGCAAAGGCGGTAAACGTCAAGGCTGAGGACGTCGTAGTTGCTTCAACGGGCGTTATAGGTCAGCCTCTTGACATCACTCCCATTGCAAACGGTATGGCTCAGCTCGTATCAGAGCTTTCCTATGAGGGCAACGTTGCGGCGGCTCAGGCAATTATGACCACCGACACCGTACCCAAGGAGGTTGCGGTTGAATTTGAAATCGGCGGAAAGACCTGTCGTATGGGCGGTATTGCCAAGGGCAGCGGTATGATTCATCCCAATATGGCAACCATGCTCGTTTTCATTACAACCGACGTAAAGATTGCTCCCGCAATGCTTGAAAAGGCGCTCAAGGCGGACGTGCCCGAGACCTTCAATATGGTAAGCGTTGACGGTGACACCTCTACCAACGATATGGTATCAATTCTTGCAAACGGTATGGCAGACAACGATGAGATTACCTGCGAGGGTGAGGCGTTTGACACCTTTGCCAAGGCTCTCAATACCGTAACCGTAGCGCTCTGTCAGATGATTGCAGGCGACGGTGAAGGCGCAACCAAGCTTCTTGAGGTACATATCGACGGCGCGTCCACTCACGAAGCCGCAAAGAAGATTGCAAAGAGCATAATCTGTTCAAGCCTTGTCAAAACAGCAATGTTCGGCGCTGATGCAAACTGGGGCAGAATACTCTGCGCCATCGGATACAGCGGTGAGCAGGTAGACGTGCTTGGCGTTGACGTATACTTCAAGTCCTGCAAGGGAGATATCTGCGTATGTCAGAAGGGTTCAAGCATTCATTTCTCCGAGGAGAAGGCAAAGGAGATCCTTCTTGAAAAGGAAATTGAAATAATAGTTAAGCTTTCCGACGGTGACGGCAAGGCTACCGCATGGGGCTGTGACCTGACCTACGAATACGTTAAGATAAACGGAGATTACAGAACCTGATAAAATTGACCGCATTGATGCCGACCTCGGTGTCAATGCGTACAATTTTTTACAAGAAAGGAATTTTGATATGGAAGAAATGTTTTCTAACGCTCAGCGTGCCGAGGTACTGACTCAGGCGCTCCCCTATATTCAGCGTTATTATGGCAAAACGGTAGTTGTAAAGTACGGCGGAAACGCTATGATAAACGAGCATCTCAAGGAGCAGGTAATGGAGGATGTAATTCTCCTCTGGCTCGTCGGAATCAAGGTGGTGCTCGTACACGGAGGCGGTCCCGAGATAAGCGAGACTATGGAAAGACTCGGCAAAAAATCCGAGTTCATCGACGGACTCCGTGTGACCGACAAGGAGACCGTTGACATAGTACAGATGGTGCTTGCAGGAAAGGTAAACAAGACTCTTGTAAATCTTATAGAAATGAAGGGCGGTCGCGCAATGGGTATCTGCGGTATGGACGGCAGACTCATTGAGGCAAAATGCCGTGACGAAAGACTCGGCTTTGTCGGTGAGATAACCAAGGTCAACATCAAGCCCATTAACGACCTTCTTGAAAAGGGATATATTCCCATCGTATCAACGCTCGGTGTTGACGCCGACGGAAACACCTACAACATCAATGCGGACACTGCGGCAGCGTACATTGCAGGAGCTCTTGAAGCCGAGCGTCTTATTATGATGACTGACATTGCAGGCGTGCTTCGTGACAAGGATGACCCATCAACCCTCATTGCCGATATTACCATTGACGAGGCTCACAAGCTTCGTGAGGAGGGGATTATTTCGGGCGGTATGATACCCAAGATTGACTGCTGTATCGAGGCAATCGACAAGGGAGTCAAGAACGTTATTATTATGGACGGCCGTGTACCTCACTCCATTCTTATGGAGCTTCTTACCGATGAGGGTAGCGGTACGATGGTTATGGGAGAAAGAAAATGAGTAGCGTAATGCAAAACGACGCCTCCTACGTGGCAGGCACTTACAAGCGTTTTCCCGTTGAGATTGCCTCGGGCAAGGGCTCTGAGCTTTATTCACCCGACGGAAAGCGTTATATAGACCTCGGCTCAGGTATCGGTGTTACCGCCTTCGGTATATCCGACGGTGAATGGAAGAAGGCCGTTATAGAACAGCTCGACCTCGTTCAGCACACCTCGAACCTTTACTACACCAAGCCCTGCACAGAGCTTGCAAGGCTTCTTTGCGAGCGCACGGGTATGAAGAAGGTTTTCTTCGGAAATTCGGGCGCGGAGGCAAACGAGTGCGCAATCAAGGTTGCACGCAAGTGGGCAAGCGAAAACAAGGGTGAGGAGTATTATACGATAATCACCTTGAAAAACGGCTTCCACGGAAGAACGCTCACCACTCTCGCGGCAACGGGTCAGGACCATTATCACGAGCTTTTTCAGCCCTTGACCCCAGGCTTCGTACACGCGGAAGCCAACGACCTTGAAAGCGTCAAGGCTCTGCTATCCGCTCACAAATGCGCGGCTGTTATGATAGAGTGTATTCAGGGTGAGGGCGGTGTGCTTACTCTTGACAAGGATTTCGTCAAGGGGCTTTCCGAGCTTACAAGGAAGGAAAACGTTCTTCTCATAGTTGACGAGGTACAGACGGGTAACGGACGTACCGGTAAGCTTTACGCTTATATGAACTACGGCATCACCCCCGATATCGTTTCTACCGCAAAGGGTCTCGGAGGAGGTCTCCCCATCGGTGCGGCACTTCTCGGTGAAAGGGTTGAAAACACCCTCGGCTTCGGTGACCACGGCTCAACCTTCGGTGCAAATCCCGTAGCGTGTGCAGGTGCAGTTTCGGTGCTTTCAAGAATCGACGATGCTCTTCTCGACGAGGTAAGGCTTAAGAGTGAGTACGTATTCAACGCCTTCAAGGATGTAGAGGGAGTAGAGTATCTCTCGGGTATGGGTCTTATGATTGGCATCAAGACCGTGAAGCCCGCCTCGGATATCGTTGCAAAATGCATCGAAAAGGGCGTGCTCTGTCTCACTGCAAAGGATAAGATAAGACTTCTCCCCGCTTTGAATATTCCTATGGAGCTTCTTGAGGAAGCCGTTAAAATAATAAAATCCTGTATTTCTGAATAATTGACAAGAAAAGCAACGCTTTTCGGAAAGGAACGAATATGAATTTCAAGAACAGAAGCTTTTTGAAGCTCCTTGACTATACTCCCGAGGAAATCGTAGCCTTGATAGACCTTGCGGCAGACCTCAAGGCAAAGAAAAAGGCAGGTATTCCTCACAGACTTTGCGAGGGCAAGAGCATTGCGCTCGTGTTCGAAAAGAACAGCACGCGTACTCGCTGTGCCTTTGAGGTAGCCTCTGCCGACCTCGGTATGCATCCCGTATTCCTTGACCCCTCTGCCTCTCAGATGGGCAAGAAGGAAAGCATTGCCGATACCGCGCGCGTGCTCGGACGTATGTTCGACGCCATAGAATACCGCGGATTTGAGCAGACCATCGTCGAGACTCTTGCACACTATGCAGGAGTGCCCGTATACAACGGACTTACGAATGAATTTCATCCCACGCAGATTCTTGCAGACTTTCTTACCATTCGTGAGCACTGTGGCTCACTCAAGGGCAAGAAGCTCGTATATATGGGTGATGCCCGTTACAATATGGGTAACTCCTTAATGGTAGGCTGTGCAAAGCTCGGAATGCATTTCGTAGCTTGCGCTCCCGCAAAGTATTTTCCCACTCCCGAGCTCGTTGCAGAATGTGAAGCCGTTGCCAAGGAAACGGGCGCAGTGCTCGAATTTATCGAGGAGCCTGCAAAGGCGGTTGTCGGTGCTGACGTTATCTACACTGACGTTTGGGTATCAATGGGTGAGCCCGAGGCGGTATGGAAGGAGCGTATCGACGACCTTCTTCCCTATCAGGTCAACTCCGCTCTTATGACCGTTGCAGGTCCTCAGTGTCACTTTATGCACTGTCTCCCCGCATTCCACGACCTTGAAACCGTGACGGGTAAAAAGATTTACGACGCCTTCGGTCTTGAGGCTATGGAGGTTACAAACGACGTGTTCGAAAGTGAGCAGTCGATCGTATTCGACGAGGCTGAAAACCGTATGCACACCATTAAGGCTGTAATCGCCGCAACTCTGTCTGATATATTGAATTAAATGTAAAAGTGCATCGTAAAAAATGCGATGCACTTTGATTTTTTTATTATAAATTATAAAAGGGGACTTTTTGAAAAAAGTCCCCTTAAACCCTCAAAAACTTTTGTGACTTTAAAAGGGGTAGAGTTTATGAAGATTTACGATTATAACGGAAAGAAAAACAAGTGCGGAGAAAGAGTAAGGGAAGCAAGGAGAAGGCAGAATATTTCCCAGGAATACCTTGCGGCAAGACTTCAGATTGCAGGAGTAAACATTGAGCGAAACAGTCTCAGCCGAATCGAAACGGGTGACCGCTTCGTTGCCGACTTTGAGCTTGTGGCACTCTGCAAAGCACTCAACGTAACACCCGAATACCTCTTGGGAATGGACGAGCAATGAATTAATGATGTTTGCTTTGCAAATGAATCCTTCTGCAGCGATATAAATTCTTTCGGAATTGGCGATATATATTTACTCGGCTTTCTCCGAGTAAATATTCGATATGTTTCCCGTTGGGAAACGTTAAGGTAGAAAACCGCAAGCGGTTTTCAAAAATCAATTATAATATAATAGCTTAGGGCTATATATGAACCTGAATTTTTTTGTTAGGTCTATATATAGCCCTAAATTGTTTTTTTGGATTAGGTCTATATATAACCCTAAACTGTTTTTTAGATTAGGTCTATATATAACACTAAAGTGCAAAGAGAAGCAAGCAGTACAAGGCAACAAAAGTGGGAGCTCCGACGGAATACTTGCGTATTTCGAGGAGCTCCCATCTTGCAGTTAACGCAGTAATGCGCCGCTTATCTGCAGCAATTTTTATTTTATGTCTTTGCCTGTATATCCCATTGTTATATGAAGATTTACGGGACACTTGTTAAGAGAAGAGGTAGCAACGAACTTAACGTCGTACTTACCCTTGGGCACTTCGCAGGTACCCGTGAAGTAGATAGGCTTTTCATTTGCAAAGCGGTCAACAACGACAGCCTTTTCACCGTCAAATTCGATAAAATCGGTAGACTTAAGCTCACACTCGAACATAAGAGTCTGCTTGCCGATGCAGATGGTAGGATTCTTGATAACGTCGTAAACGTGGCGGTAAGCAACGATACTGGACATAAACACGCCGTCAACGTCACCCGTAACCTTAACCTCGATACCGGTTAAGCGATTTACGTTAAGACCTGCTCGGTAGATAGGATAAGCACCGTCACCCTTCTCAAATTCAAGCTCGAGACGGGTGCCGTTATCCGCCTCACAGAGAACGAACTCACGCCAGCCCTCAAAGTCGGTGTCAATTATATAGAGTCCGTGACCGTGCTCACTATTGGATGCACAGTAGATCTTGATACCGATTGAGCCCTTCTTACCGTTACCCTTAACGCGAACCTTCATAGCAAGGTTATTCGTAAGGTCAAGCTCACCGCCGAAGGAAATCTTCTTGCACAGATCCTTGAGATAATAGTTCTCGTTCAAGGGATAGAGGACCATAGGCTCGTCACCGAGAGTGGACAAGCCTGCTTCAATTCTCACGAAGGGAGTCTGCTTCTTGAAGGGGTTTTCAAAGGATACGGTATTACGCTTTTCATCAAGTGCATCAAAGAGACGCTTGGTCTGATAATTCCTTTCAACAAAGGTATACTTGCCGTTAGTCTTCTTTACGATAGCCTTTTCGTAAGGATTCGCACGTGCTTTTGCAAGTGTTTCCTCACTGAAATACTTTGACTTTCTCAAGTCGGAATACATTTTGTACAGTTCAACGTTACGGCGATAGCCCTCATATCTGTCACGGATACCTGCACTGAATCCCTGAAATACGGTGGAATAGTTATACATTACCGCAAGGCTTCCCATATGGTCAATGGAATCCCAATGATGATAACGGGTGTGATAGTTACCGGGCTGACGGTCGGACATAGGATAGTAGTTATACCAACCGAGAGTACAAGCATAATGACGGCGAGCAAACGCCTTAAGCTCCTTGTGATGAATTTCGTTGAATGCCTTATATGAGCGATAGGGATAATCCCAAGCGCCCACTCTTGCTCTCGCCGCCCAGATTGACGGGTCCATAGCCGAATACTCAATTATGGGGTCAATTTCACAGTTTTTACAAATCTCGTGTACGAAAAGTGCGTAGTAGTACCAGCGCTCGTCAGGCTTACAATGTCTGTCCATACCGTCGAGTGCATCGAGATAAATCATCTTGAAGCCACCCTTGTTATAGGTCTCGGCGGTAACGTGTGCAATCTTCTTGAAGAGCTCACTGCCTGCGGCAGGTGCAAAGAGGTAGAAGCAACCAATAAGATGGTGTATCCTCTCCCCCTTCTTATGAGCCACGGGCTTTGTGCCTCCTATACCTCGGATACAGGTCTTGAAGCCTTGAGGATGATTGGTATATTTTACTATTTCCTCACCGATGAGGAAGTAAGGAAGATTACGGGTAAAGAAGCCGTAGTAATCGGAAAGACCCGCGGTTGACTCAACGGTCGGGAAGAAGTCCGCATCTGCCGAAACGTCCTCTGCGAGAGTAAACTCCTCGTCCTTATCAAGATCCGCCTGCCATTTGGGATCGGCAAGAAATTCGTGACAGTCGGGATGGATATAATAAACGTAGGTATGAAGACCTGCCTGCATACCGTTAGCCTCAAGCAAGTCGGAAACGTGCTTCTTGAAGTCGGCATGGCTTTCATATCTGTAATAATGGAAGTCGCCCTGACGGAAGGTAGAATCGCCCTGATGGAAGTCGACCTGGTCAACGCCGATGGTCTTGAAAAATTCAACGTCCTTGATAAGCTGATTTCTCTCGGTCTCACCCGAAATGATGTAATCACCGTAGCTCATAGGATTATCCTGAGCCCAGGGACCTGCGGACTTCAAAACAAGACCCTTATTTTTGTCTATGAGAGAGCAAACCGACTTGAGAGCCTCTCGGAGTACGGTTTCGGGAGCAATTACAATACCGAGTTTTGCACCCTTTACACCGCCGAGATGCTCAAACGCCTCACCCTTAATCTCCTTTTTGAATCCGTCGGGATAGAAGAAGGGCTTGGTGTTGACGGTCATTGCAACGTCGGTTGCACGAAGAGTCTCGGGGCTGTCGATATCGTAATTAAATTTAGCGTTGCCGAAGACGAAGGAATACGCGCCACGGGGAAGCTTGTTCATAATTTCAAGAGTCATACAGTCATCGTATACCTCGACCTTAACCTCAACCTTGCCCAAAACAGTATTTACGGTGATAGTGCCGTCGGCATAATCAAGCGACGTCGTCTCAACAGCCTGCTTAACAGAGCCTTTTTCGGTCTTACTTCCGCCTACTTCAACACCTTTGACGTAGTCAAACGGCTTATCATCGTCGTCGCCAATCATTTGAAAAAGCTGAAAGAAGGAAACAGACTCGCCCATAACACCTTCACCGCTTGTCTTATCGGTAAGGGAAAGAACGGTTGCATCCTTTTTGGATATTTCGATTTTAACGTAAAGGTTTTCAAGAATAATAGCCTTTTTTGTTTCCTTAACCATATGAAGCCTCCGTAAGTTAAGTCTATTTTATAAGCCTACATTACCATATTTTATTGCCCTTGTCAATAAATTTTGAAAAATAAAAAATCTGATAAACGAGCAAATCAAGGGCAACTTTTTCACAAAAAAGAGGAAAGCTCAAGCCGAGCCTTCCCCATCTTTTAGTTTTGGGAAGTAATGCGCCGCTTATCTGCAGCACGAAATTGCAAAGAGAAGCAAGCAGTACAAGGCAACAAAAGTGGGGATACCTACGGAATACTTACGCATTTGAGGCTTCCCCATCTTTTAGTTTTGGGAAGTGATGCGCCGCTTATCTGCGGCACGAAATTGCAAAGAGAAGCAAGCAGTACAACTAAAACAAAAGTGGGGATACCGACGGAATACTTACGTATTTCGAGGCTTCCCCATCTTTTAGTTTTAGGAAGTAATGCGCTGCTTATCTGCAGCAATTTTCATTTGATTTCTTTGCCGGTGGTACCCATCGTTATATGAAGATTTACGGGACACTTGTTAAGAGAAGAGGTAGCAACAAACTTAACGTCGTACTTACCCTTGGGCACATCGCAGGTACCCGTGAAGTAGATAGGCTTTTCATTTGCGTAGCGGTCAACAACGACAGCCTTTTCACCGTCAAACTCGATAAAGTCGGTAGACTTAAGCTCGCACTCGAACATAAGAGTCTGCTTGCCGATGCAGATGGTAGGATTCTTGATAACGTCGTAAGCCTGACGGTAAGCAACGATGCTGGACATAAATACGCCGTCAACGTCGCCTGCAACCTTGAGCTCGATATCTGTGATGCGGTTTACGTTAAGACCCGAGCGGTAGATAGGATACTGATGGTCGCCTGCCTCAAAGCCAAGCTCGTGACGGGTACCGTTGTCTGCCTCGCAGAGAACGAACTCGCGCCAGCCCTCAAAGTCGGTGTCGATGATATAAAGTCCGTGACCGTGCTCGCTCTGAGACGCGCAATAGGTCTTGATACCGATAGAGCCCTTCTTACCGTTACCCTTAACGCGAACCTTCATAGCAAGGTTACGGGTCAGGTCAAGCTCACCGCCGAAGGAGATTTTTCTACACAGATCCTTGACATAGTAGTTTTCGTTCAGAGGAAGAAGAACTATGGGGTTGTCACCAAGGGTAGAAAGACCTGCCTCAATTCTCACGAAGGGAGTCTGCTTCCTGAAGGGGTTTTCAAAGGATACGGTATTACGCTTTTCGTCGAGAGCATCAAAGAGACGCCTGGTCTGATAATTCTTTTCAACGAAGGTATACTTGCCGTTAGCCTTCTTTACGATAGCCTTTTCGTGAGGATTAGCACGTGCGTTTGCAAGGGTCTCCTCGCTGAAATACTTTGACTTTCTCAAGTCGGAATACATTCTGTAACGCTGGATATTACGGCGGTAGCCCTCATATCTTGCAATAGCACCCGGACCGAGTCCGTTAAATACGGTAGAGTAATTATACATTACCGAAAGGCTTCCCATATGGTCAATGGAATCCCAATGATGATAACGGGTGTGATAGTTACCGGGCTGATTGTCGGTCATAGGATAGTAGTTATACCAGCCGAGAGTACAAGCGTAATGACGGCGGGTAAACTCCTTGTGATGCTCGTGGTGAATCTCGTTGAACGCCTTATAGGAGCGGTAAGGAGTATCCCAAGCGCCCATTCTGGCTCTCGCTGCCCAGATTGACGGATTCATAGCGGAATATTCAATAATGGGGTCAGTATCACAGTGACTGCAAAGCTCGTGTACGAAGAGTGCGTAGTAGTACCAGCACTCCTCCCCCTTGCAGTGTCTGTTCATACCGTCAAGTGCATCAAGATAAATCATCTTGAAGCCACCCTTGTTATAGGTCTCAGCGGTAACGTGCGCAATCTCCTTGAAGAGCTCACTGCCTGCGGCAGGTGCAAAGAGGTTAAAGCAGCCGATAAGATGGTGTATCTTCTCTCCCTTCTTATGTGCTACGGGCTTGGTGCCGCCTATACCTCTTATGCAGGTCTTGAAGCCTTGAGGATGATTGGTATAGTAAACTATTTCCTCTCCGATAAGGAAGTAAGGAAGGTTACGTGTAAAGAAGCCGTAGTAGTCGGAAAGGTCTGCGGTGGACTCAACGGTCGGGAAGAAGTCAGCGTCTGCCGAAACATCCTCGGCAAGAGTGAACTCCTCGTCCTTGTCGAGATCCGCCTGCCACTTGGGGTCGGAAAGATACTGATGACAGTCGGGATGAATATAGTAAACGTAGGTATGGAGACCTGCCTGCATACCGTTAGCCTCAAGCACGTCGGAAACGTTCTTCTTGAACTCGGCGTGGTTTTCATATCTGTAATAATGGAAATCACCCTGACGGAAGGTATGTGCGCCCTGATGGAAGTCAATCTGGTCAACGCCTATCGTCTTATAGAAATCAAGATTCTTGAGAATATGCTCCTTCTCGGTCTCGCCCGCGATAATATAATCACCGTAGCTCATAGGATTATCCTGAGCCCAGGGACCTGCGGACTTGGAAACGAGACCCTTATTTTTGTCTATGAGAGAGCAAACCGACTTGAGAGCCTCTCGGAGTACGGTTTCGGGAGCAATTACAATACCGAGTCTTGCGCCCTTTGCACCGCCGAGATGCTCAAACGCCTCACCCTTAATCTCCTTATTGCATCCATCGGGATAGAAGAAGGGCTTGGTATTAACCGTCATTGCAACGTCGGTTGCGCGGAGGGTCTCAGGATTATTGATATCGTACTCGAATTTAGCGTTACCGAATACGAAGGAGAATGCACCCTTGGGAAGCTTGTTCTTAAGCTCGAGGGTCATACAGTCGTCGTAAACGTCAACCTTAACGTCCATCTTACCAAGCTCGGTTTCAACGGTTATAATACCGTCTGCATAGTCAACGCTCTTGATAAGAACGGCTTCCTTAAGCTCCTCGGTGGACTTCTCCTTACCGTCACCCGTAATGCCGTTGGAGTGGTCAACTATCTTTTGGTCAACCGTGCCGTTGAGACGGTAAAGACGGAAGAAGGGTACTGCCTCTCCCATAACGCTTTCACCGCTTGCCTTATCGGTAATGTCAAGAACGGTCGAGTCCTTTTTTGATATTTCGATTTTAACGTAAAGGTTTTCAAGAATAATCGCCTTTTTAGTTTCTTTAATCATAGATAAAATCCTCCGTAATAATAGGCGTTTCAGCCTATTTTATAAGCCTACCTTACCATATTTTACTGTCATTGTCAATAAATTCAAGAAATTTCGAAAAATTCAGCTATTTGAACAAATTAAGAGGGACTTTTTGCACAAAAAGAGGAAAACTCAAGCCGAGTTTTCCTCTTTAAGAATAAGTTACTTGATTATATTACCCTTGGTACCGATGGTGAGGTATGCGTTAACGGGGCAATTGTTGAGAGAGGACTGACAGGTAAGGGTCGCCTTGTACTTGCCCTTGGGAGCGGTAACGGTGCCCTGGAACCAGATAGTCTTCTCGTTTGCGTAACGGTCAATAACCTTTGCGGTCTCGCCGTCCCACTCGATGAAGTCGGTGGACATAAGCTCGCACTCGAACATTACGCTTTCCTTACCGATGGTAACGGTAGGATTCTTAACAACGTTATAAACCTGACGGCAGGCTCTGATGCTTGACATCAAAACGCCCTCGATATCACCCTCGGACTGAAGATGAATCTTGTTGATACGGTGAACGTGGATACCCGTACGGTAGGTGGGATAGAGTCCCTCTCCCTCGGTAAACGCCTCGCCGTTGTCAACCTCGTGAAGCACGAAATCACGCCAGCCCTCAAAGTTTGTATCAATGGAATAAAGGATATATCCGTGTTCACTGTTGGATGCGCAACGAATCTTGATACCAATCTTACCCGGCTTACCGTTACCCTTAACGCGAACGGTGAAGGCGAGGTTGTTGGTAAAGTCTATCTCAGCGCCAAGCTCGTGAGTCTTGAGCTGGTCTGCGATGGGTCTGTTCTCGTCGAGAGGAAGGAGAAGCATTGCGTCATCGCCGAGAGTGGACATACCTGCTTCGATACGGATAAAGGGAGTCTGCTTCTTGAAGGGATTCTCGAACACCTCGGTGTTACGCTTTTCGTCACGAATCTCGTAAAGCTTCTTTATGTCGTAGTTCTTCTCTTCAAAGACGTACTTGTTGCCCTTCTTAACGATAGCAAGCTCGTGCTCGTTTGCTCTTGCCTTTTCAAGAATATCCTCACTGAAGTAGCCCTCTTTTCTGAGGTCGGAGTATACCTTGTAGCGAAGGAGGTTACGGCGTACGCCCTCGTAGCGATAGAAGGCATCCTTGGAAATGCCGTTGAATACGGTGGAATAATCGTACATTACCGCCATTGCACCCTTGTAGTCGATGGAATCCCAGTGGTGATACTTGGTATGGAAGTTACCGGGCTGATTATCGGTCATGGGATAGAAGTTATACCAGCCGAGAGTACAAGCATAATGAGCTCGGGTAAAGGTCTTGTGCTGATTGTGATGTATGTCGAGGAACTTCTTGTAATTTCTGTAAGAGGTATCCCAGGCACCCATTCTTGCTCTTGCTGCCCAGATGGACGGATACATCGTTGAATACTCGATAATCGGGTAGGTCTTACAGTTCTTGACTATCTCGTGTACGAATACGGCACAGTAATACCAGCCCTCCTCCTTGGAGTCACAGTGACGGCTGATACCGTCGAGAGCATCAAGGTAGATCATTGCGAAGTTACCGCCGTTATAGGTCTTTGCGGTGTTATGCGCAACCACCTTGAAAAGCTCGCTGTCGGGCTTGGGAGAGAAGAGATAGAAGCATCCGATGAGGTGAATTACCTTCGCGCCCTTCTTATGTGCGACGGGCTTGGTGCCACCGATACCGCGGACACAGTTCTTGAAGCCCTGAGGATGATTTTCAAACTTAATAATTTCCTCGTCGATGAGGATGTACCAGAGATTCTTTACAAAGAAGCCGAAGTAGTCGGACATATCTGCGGTAGATTCAACGGTAGGAATAAAGGTATCCTCTGCCAAAATATCCTCTGCGAGAGTAAACTCTTCATCGCGGTCAAGCTGTGCCTGCCACTTGGGGTCGGAAAGAATTTCGTGACAGTTAGCGTTGATATAGTAAGCGTAGGTGTGAAGACCTGCCTCCATACCGTTAGCGCGGAGCTGTTCGATAACGCCCTTATTCCAGCCCTCGTCGTCATCGTATCTCTTGTACTTGAAGTCACCCTGATTAACGGTGTTAGCGCCCTGATGGAAGTCAATCTGGTCAACGCCGATATCACGGAAGAAGTCCATATTGGACTCGATATATTCAGCAGAGCTTTCGCCCGTGATCATATAGTCGCCGAAGCTGAGTCTTGAATCTCTTGCCCAAGGACCTGCGTTCTTGGAAACGATACCCTTTTCGGGGTCGATGTTCTCACAAACTGTCTTGAGAGTGTCACGGAGAATTGTCTCGGGAACTACGGTGAAGCCAATCTTTGCGCCCTTTGCTCCGCCGAGGTGCTCCTGACAGGAGCCTCTGAGACGGCGGTCAATACCGTGAGGATAGAAGTTGGGGTTAGCATTGACGGTCATTGCAACCTCAGCCGCGCGAAGAGCGTTCTTGTCATCAAGGTCGTAGTCAAACGCAACGTTACCGAATACGAACTTGTAAGCCTCCTTGGGAAGCTTGTTGAGGACCTCGATTGAGAACCAATCGTCGAAAACCTCAACCTTAACGCCCATCTTACCAAGCTCGGTGTCAATGGTAAGCTTATTCTTTTCAAGAGTAATTCCGTTTACCTTATGGGTAATTGCGTTGTCCTTATCCATAAAGCCGAAGAAGTAGGTCTCCTCCTCTGCCATAACGCTCTTACCGTCTCTCTTGTCAACGACGGATATTACCTTTGCATCCTTGTTTGAAAATTCGATTTTTACGTGTGCGGTTTCGAGAATAATTGAATTTTTATTCTCCTTAAGCTGAATACTCATAAAAAAACCTCCATTTAGCTTAAAAAATAAAACGCCACAAAGCTTCCCTTAAGGAAGCGTTCAGGCGTTCAAAAGACTTTTTTATTTGTTTTCGTTGGGATATTCATTTCCTTTTCTCCGTTTCGAAAAACAAGTTTTTTCTTTGATACAACCTTACCATATTTTGATGAAAAAGTCAATAAAAAAAGCAGTTTTTCTTTCAAAAAAAAGAAAAACTGCACAAAGGGTGTCTGCCATAGAGCAGTATACTCGAACTGACAGGAAAAGGAGATGTAAAAAAAGTCCAGACCGCCAAAAACAAGAAAGCATAAGCAAATGAGACTGTTTATCAAAACAAATAGAGATAAATATTAAGGTAAAAACTCAAAAATGAGTTTTCTCGAATAAATCATATGTTTTTGGCTCTGAACAAACCTCGCCACTACCGTACGCTCGTACGCTTACGGGCTTCGGTTTGTCCATTCTGGAGCATTTTTTCCTATCTCCTGAAAAGAGGCTGTAA
>JAFSID010000022.1 GCA_017439965.1 Clostridia bacterium
GAAGGCGTTGTGCTATTAGGAGCACAACGCCTTCTCGGACGGATATTTTTGTCTTATTTAACTATTTTGCCTGACGTACCAAAGGTAAGGGTTGCGTTGACGGGACAGTTATTAAGGCTGGAGGCAACCGAAAGCTCTGCCTTGAACTTGCCCTTGGGAACGGTAAGGCTACCCGTGAACCAGATGGGCTTTTCGTTAGCGTAGCGGTCGATTACAACTGCACGCTCGCCGTCCCACTCGATAAAGTCGGTGGAGGTAAGCTCACACTCGAACATAACCTGTTCGTCGCCAATCTTGACGGTAGGATTCTTGATAACGTCGTATACGGGACGGCAGGCTGTGATGGTGGACATCTGTACGCCCTCAATATCGCCGTCCGAGTAAAGCTCTACCGATACGAGACGGTTGGTGTAAATGGGGTTACGGTAAATTCTCCAGAGATGCTCGCCGTCCTCAGCCGTGATACCGTCACGTGTTCCGTTGTCGGTTTCAAAGAGAACGAAGTCACGCCATCCCTTGAAGTTTGTGTCGATGAGATAAAGAGCGTAGCCTCTTGCAGGACCGTTGGTCGCAAAGCGTGTCTTGATGCTGACGGTTCCGTTCTTGCCGTTACCCTTTACTCTTACCTTGAGCGCCATATGACGTGTTACGTCAACCTCACTTCCGAATTCGTGCTTCTTAAGCTGTTCGGAAAGAGGCTTGCCCTCGTCGAGAGGGAGGAGTATCATAGGATCTGCGCCGAGGGTTGACATACAGCTCTCGATTCTTACGAAGGGCTTCTGAGCCTTGAAGGGATTTGAAAATTCCGCAACTGCACGCTCGGGGGTCTGAATATCGTAAAGGCGCTTGACGTCGTAATTCTTTTCCTGAAATGCCCATTTGCCGTCCCCTAAGTCAACGAGCTTGAACTCGTGCTTGGACTGACGGAGCTTTTCAAGAGTTGACTCCTTGAAGTAATTCGATTTGCGAAGTGCGTTGTACTTCTTGTAAAGCTCAACGTTACGGCGGTAGCCTTCGTATCTCTCAAGCTTTGCCGCTGAAATATCGTTGTAAACGGTGGAGTAGTTGTACATAATGGCAAGCGTGCCCATATGGTCAACCGCGTCCCAGTGATGATATTTGAAGAGCTGGTTTGTGTGATAGGATTCGTTTACGGGGTAGTAGCAATACCAACCGAGAGTAGCCGTATAATGACGGCGACGGAATAACGCGTGCTCGCGGTGGTGAGCCATATTGAATCTCTTGTAGGAGCGTGTGGGACTGTCCCAGGCACCGCTTCTCGCTCTTGCCGACCAAAGCGACGGATACATCGTGGAATATTCAATAATGGGGTCGTGGTTACAGTGCTTGAGAATGCCGTGTACGAAGCGTGCGCAATAATACCATTCACCGCCTGCATACTGCTCACGGCACTGTCTGTTGATACCGTCGAGTGCGTCGAGATAAATCATATCGAAGCCACCCTCGTTGTACGCCTCTGCGGTGTATCTTGCAACGTCAAGCCAAAGCTGTGTATCGGGCTTGGGAGCGAAGAGTCCGAAGCATCCGACGAGGTGATAGATTTTCTCACCTTTTTTGTGCGCCACGGGCTTCGTACCGCCAACTCCTCTTTCGCTTACGGTAAAGCCGTGAGGATGGTTACGGTATCTGATTATCTCCTCACCGATGAGACAGTAGGGGAGGTTTCTTACGAAGAAGCCGTATACCTTGGAAAGACCGTCGGTTGACTCAACGGAAGGGATAAAGTCGCTTTCGGCGGTTATATCCTCTGCAAGAGTAAACTCCTCCTCGGTATCAAGCATCTTCTGCTTCTCGGGGTCGGAAAGGATACCGTGGCATCCCGCCTTCATATAGTAGGAGTAGGTATGAAGTCCTGCCATCATACCGTTAGCCTTAAGCACGTCGGAAACGTTTTCCTTAAACTCAGAGGTCTTTTCACCCATCATATACTTGAAGTCACCCTGACGGAAGGTCTTATCACCCTGATGGTAATCTATCTGGTCAACGTCAATGTCCTTGTAAAGAGGAAGGTTTTTTTCAACCGCCTCCTTTGAAGCGTCTCCGACGATTATATAGTCACCGAAGTTTGGCTTGTAGTCAAGCGCCCAAGGACCTGCAATTTTTGAAACGATACCCTTCTGAGGGTCAATCTTTTCGCATATTACCTTAAGCTTTTCTCTCAAAATAGTATTAGGTACGACGAGTGCGCCGAGCTTTGCTCCGACCAAGCCTCCGAAACGCTCAACGGCACAGCCCTTGATTGCCTTGTTGTAGCCGTCGGGATAGTAACAAGGATTAGCGCTGATGGTCATAGCGATATCTGCCGCCCTCAAGGACTCCTTGTCCTCAAGGTCGTATTCAAAGCCGACCTGCGCAAAGGTGAATACGTCAATCTTGTCCGAAAGCTTTGAGGCGACAATTTCAAAAATGAAGTGGTCGTCGAATGCCTCAAGGCTTACGTCAACCGAGCCGAATTCACCGATAGCCGTTGCAACGCTTCCGTTGAATTTGACCTCGGTGGGTCTTATGATATTGCCGTCAAAATCCTTTGCCTCGAAGAAGAATACCTCCTCCGCGGATATGATGCTGTCACCCGTTGCCTTGTCGGTAACCGAAAGGATTTTTGAATCCTTTTTTGATATCTCAAAGGCAACGTAAGAGTTTTCTAAAACGATTGATTTTTTAGTGTCTTTAATCTGCGTGCTCATAAAAACCTCCGTTATGTGTTTAATGAATACATCAAAATATTACCACGATTATTCACGGTAATCCATAACAAAAGTGACGAATTGGGCGAAAATGGGTAGAAAATTGATATATTTTCCTTTTTATGAGTCAAAATAAAACCGAAATATTTTCGGGAACAGTTTTTTCGGAAATTGCCGTTATTTATTATACAGTTCCAAAATATATGTAAAATATACCAAAAATTATGTAAAAAAGTATTTTTTTAATCTAAGCTTGTTGACTTTTTTGTGTTTTTTATGTATATTTAAAATATGATTTATACTTGAAATAATTATGTTTTTGGAGGAAATACAAATGAAAAAGAAAGCATCTGATTTTCGCTATAACACTGGTGAAACCAAGGTACCGTGGGCTGCGGTCGGCGAAAACTACAATGCCGAAGACCTGATGGCAATCGTTAAGTTTATGATGAAGGGCAGCGGCAAGGATTACGAGGACGCACTCAAGGCTGTTGAAAAGGAAATTTTTGCGCTTGATAAGGTTTCCACGCCTCCCGCAAAGCTCTCTCTTGACGTTGAGGTTCAGAAGGCAGAGGAAATGTGCGACGAGTTCCTTAACACCGAGGGCTGCGTATTCCTTACCAACTGTACCGCAGGCTTTGAAATTGCTTGTAAGTACGCAGGTCTCAAGCCCGGTGACGAGGTTATCGTTCCCGCAATCACCTTTGCGGCAACCATGGCTTATCCTCTCTCCATCGGCTGTAAGATAGTATTTGCAGACGTTGACCCCGTGACCATCAATATGGACCCCCGTGACGTTGAGAAGAAGATTACCGACAAGACCAAGATGATAGTTCCCGTTCACATCGGCGGTTATCCCGTTGATATGGATCCCATTATGGAGCTTGCAAAGAAGCATAACCTCATCGTTCTTGAGGACGCCGCACACGGCTTCGGCGGTGAGTACAAGGGCAAGAAGCTCGGTACCATCGGTCACTTTGGCTCATACTCCTTCCATGAGGTTAAGAATATGACCTCCTTCGGTGAGGGCGGTATTCTTACCACAACTATCGAGGACTTCCGCTCCGAAATGAAGCGCGCACGCTTCCTCGGTACAGACTTCTCCAAGAAGATCAAGAATTGGCTCTACGACGTTACTCCCATTCAGGGCAAGGACGCAGGCTTTGTTGCAACCAACTTCTCTACCACTGAGATACAGGGTCTCGGTCTCCAGCTTCAGCTTTCAAGATACAACGATATTCTTAAGGCTCGCCGTGATGCCGCAGCCTATCTTACAAGCCGACTTTCCGTTTGTGACGCTATCAAGGCTCAGGACCTCGGAAACGACGATATCAAGCCCACCTTCCACCTTTACAGTGTCGTTCTCGATCCCGAAAAGGCAGGAGGAGACGTTCAGACCTTCAAGAAGAAGCTTGCTGCAAAGGGCGTTACCGAGATTGCACACTTCGGTCCTCTCTATCGCTTTGAGGTTCTCAAGTACCTCGGCTACAACGAAGAGGAAATTGCCGCTACCTGTCCCGTTACCGAGGAGGTATTCGACCGTCGCTTTACTCATTTCCCCATTTACGGTCTTACTCAGGAGCAGCTTGATTATATGGCAGACGCAATACTTGAAAGCATTGACGAAATGCAGAAGGGAATTTAACTATGCTTAACGGAAAGCTTGTTATAGGTGTTATAGGCGTTGGCGGTATAGGTATTGCTCACCTGAAGGCTGCCGCTGAATGCCCTAACGTTGCAGGAGTTATTGCTTGCGACAATAACGAGGCGGTGCTTAATAAGAATACCGCCGACGTTAACTGCCTTGCAAAAACTCTTGATTGGAAGGAGGTAATTGCAAGAGACGACGTTGACGCCGTTATCATCGCAACTCCCGACCAGATTCACAGAGAAATGGTTGTGGCTTCTCTTGAAGCAGGCAAGCACGTGCTTTGCGAAAAGCCCTTTGCACTTCATACCGACGATTGCCGTGCTATGATTGATTGCGGTAAGAGAGTGGGCAAGAAGATTATGATCGGTCAGGTATGCCGTCTTACTCCCGCCTTCGTTCTTGCAAAGCATATCGTTGACTCGGGTGATATCGGTGAGCTTTTCTTCGTTGAATCCGAGTACGCTCACGATTATTCCACGATGCCTTTCCATTGGAGAAACGACCCCGTCGATAAGCGCCATCCCGTATCGGGCGGCGGATGTCACGCCGTTGACCTTCTCCGCTGGATAGCAGGTAATCCCACCGAGGCTTACGGCTATACCAATAAGAAGGTGCTTGTTGACTGACCCTGCGACGACAGTGCTATCGCAGTGCTTAAATTTCCGAACAACGTAATGGGTAAGGTGTTCGTTTCAACGGGCTGTAAGCGTAACTACACTATGCGTACCTGCATTTACGGTACCAAGGGTACTATCATCTGCGACAATACCTCGAACACTCTCAGCGTATTCTTTGAGAATTTTGAGGGCAAGGGTACTCTTTACGGCTCTTCAATGAAGAATATTGAAATGAAGATACCCGTAACCATTAACAATCACAACATTCGCACCGAGGTGTTTGAATTCTGCGATATCGTCATAAACGATAAGGAGGTCACCATCAAGGGCGAGGAGGGTGCTTCTACCATTGCCGTTTGCGAGGCTATTATCAAGTCCGCTGAAACGGGAACACCCGAAAAGATTGAATACAATTTCTAAAAGCTTATCCGACCGTTGAAAAAACGGTCGGATTTATTTTTCAAAACTGTTGATTTTGAGCTGTGTATTTGGTATAATTGCAGAAAAGAGAGTAAATATACCAAAATGTATTTTTGAAAGGATAAAATTATGAGAACTTCAACGGAAACCAATTCAATTGCCAGAATAGTAGGAGAGGAAAGGGCTGTCGAGCTTATTGCAAAGGCAGGCTTTGAGGCTTGGGATTTTTCCCTTACTAATATGTGGATATGTGATTGGAAAAACAGAGGGTTTTCCTTTTCCGACCATCCTCTCGCAAAGGACAACTATCTTGAATTTGCAAGAAGACTTCGCCGTATAGGCGAGGATAACGGAATCGTCTGCAACCAGTCTCACGCTCCGTTTCCCTGCTACGCTGACTGTTATGAAAAGATTGAAAAGTTTATTAAGCGCGCAATCGAATGTACCGCTGAGGCTGGCGGAGAGCATTGTATTATTCACCCCGATGCCTTCATCACTCCCGAGGAAAACGCCGAGATGTATGCAAAGCTTCTTCCGTTTGCAAAGGAGTGCGGAGTAAAGATTGCTACCGAAAATATGTGGGGATGGGATACCGAAAAGGACGAGGCAACGCCTCTTGCCTGCTCGCCTCATACCAACTTCAAGGCGCACCTTGACGCACTTCCCGACGATTATTACGTTGCTTGTCTTGACATCGGTCACGCTGAAATGAGAGGAACTCAAACCTCTGCCGTGGATATGGTTTATACTCTCGGTGATAAGCTTGAGGCACTCCACATTCACGACGTTGACCTCCATCACGATAACCATCAGATACCCTTCTCCCTGAAGGTCGATTTCCAGCCTATCGCAAAGGCGCTCCGTGATATCGGATATAAGGGCTGGTATACCCTTGAGGCTGTTCATTATCTTGATACCTTTGACGAGAGCAACGTGCTTGAGGGTGTAGTTGATTTACATACCGCGGCAGAAAAATTCGAGAAAATGGTAATCGGGGAATAAGAATATGAAAACATCTACCTCACACGGTGCGATTGCTAAAATAACGGGCGATGAAAAAGCGGTTGAAATGATAGCGCGTGCGGGCTTTGACGGATGGGACGTTTCTTTATGCGGTATGTGGATATACGATTGGGGAGCAAGAGTTTTCAAGCCCAATGATGCTTCCGTTCTGTCGGGCAGTAATTATCTTTCGCATATGCGTCATTTAAGACGTATCGGAGAGGATAACGGTATTGTCTGCAATCAGTCACACGCTCCGTATCCTACGCTTCTTTCGAAAGGGAAGGAGGCGGAGTATTACTTCAAGCGTGCCATTGAATGTACCGCTGAGGCAGGCGGTAATATTTGCGTAATCCATCCCGACAACGATGCAACGGCTGAGCAGAATGCGGAGTATTATGAGACTCTTTTGCCCTTTGCCAAGGAGCACGGTGTGAAAATTGCCACCGAAAATATGTGGAATTGGGACGTTGAAAAGGACGAGGCTTGCTTTGCCGCTTGCGGTACGCATCAGGATTTCAAGGCTCATCTCGATGCACTTCCCGACGATTATTTCGTTGCGTGCCTTGATATCGGACACGCCGAAATGAGAGGCACAAACACCACGGCGGTCGATATGATATACACGCTTGGCAAAAAAATAGAGGCGCTTCATATTCACGACGTTGATAAGCATTACGATAACCACCAGATTCCCTTTTCACTCAACGTGGATTTTGAGCAGATTGCCAAGGCGTTCCGTGATATAGGCTATGACGGATGGTTTACTCTTGAGGCGGGCAATTACATAAATCAAGGCGGTTACACTATCGAAAACGTTTTTGACGGTGTATGTGATTTGCACAACGCCGTTGCAAAATTTGAAAGGATGGTAATAGGTGAATAATATGGATCTGACGTCTAAAATAAAGCTTTCAAACGGTTATGAAATTCCCGTTTTGGGCTACGGTACCTGGCGTACTCCCGACGGAGAGGTTGCCGTTGACTCGGTTGCCGAGGCAATCAGAGTAGGCTACCGTCATATTGATACAGCCGCACGCTATGAAAATGAAGTAAGCGTCGGAGAGGGAATAAGAAGCTCGGGTGTTGACAGACGAGAGCTTTTCGTAACGAGTAAGCTCTGGAATACCGAGAGAGGCTACGACAAGGCTATGCGCGCCTTTGAAAAGTCACTTGACGACCTCGGTCTTGAGTATCTTGACCTCTATCTTCTTCATTGGCCTGCGGTTAAGAATCAGTTTGACAATTGGGAGGAGATAAATCTTTCCTCCTGGAAAGCCCTGACCGAGCTTTATAAGGAAGGCAGAATAAAGGCTATCGGCGTTTCAAACTTCCGTGAGCATCACCTTCGCGCTCTTATGGAGACCGAGATTCAGCCTATGGTAAATCAGATTGAATTTCATCCGGGCTTTATGCAGAGCGAAACCGTTGAATACTGCAATAAGAACGGAATACTCATTGAGGCTTGGGCGCCTCTCGGAAGAGCGCAGATATTCGAAAATGAAACGATTGCCTCAATAGCCCGAAAGCACAACAAGACGTCTGCTCAGGTTTGCCTTCGCTGGTGTATTCAGCACAATGCAGTACCGCTTCCCAAGTCGGTTACACCCTCAAGAATACTCGAAAATACGGATATCTTCGACTTTGTGATTGACGAGGCGGATATGAAGGCGATTGACGCGCTTCCGTTCATCGGAGGCTCGGCTCACGATCCCGATACGGTTAATTTTTAAAAAAACACTTGACATCTTGAAATTTTGTGATACAATAGTACCATATTTTGAAAAGCGCTTGAGTCAAAAGAGTAGCAACGAGGTACCTTGCAGAGAGCTGTCGGTCGGTGCAAGACAGTAAGGGAGGGCGTTGTGAAGTTCATTTGACGAGCTGTGTGCTGAAATCCAGTAGGTACAACGGGTGCGACCGTTACATCGCAAAAGACTTTTAGCCTTATAAGAGTTTTGCCGTAAGACAGAACTAAAATGCAGAGTGGTACCGCGCCGATTGACGCCCCTGTTTTCAGGGGCGTTTTTATTTTGTTAAATTTTCCCGTAAGGGATTGAAATATGGAGGAAACCATGAAAAAGATTTTAGCACTCATTCTCGCACTTGCAATGTGCACCGTAGCTCTCGTTGCTCTCACTTCCTGCAACGAGGAAAAGGCAGATTTTACCGTAGGTATCTGTCAGCTTATGAAGCACGATTCACTCGACCAGGCAACCCGTGGCTTTGTTGACGCTCTCAAGGAGGCTCTTGAGGCAGAAGGCAAGACCGTTGAATTTGACGAGCAGGTTGCAGGTGAAGCAACTCTCTGTACCACCGTTATCAACACCTTTACCGCAAAGAACGTTGATCTCATTATGGCTAACGCTACTCCCGCGCTTCTCGCGGCTGCTAACGCTACCACCACCATCCCCGTTCTCGGTACCTCTGTTACCGATTACAGCGACACCTTCGCAGGTAATATCCCCGCTAACGTATCGGGTACCTCCGATGCAGTTCCCTTTGACGAGCAGGCTAAGATGATGATTGACACTCTCGGCCTCGTTGCAGGTGACAAGGTAGGCGTTATCTACTGCACCAACGAGTCTAACTCTCTCATTCAGTACAACGCCGTTAAGGCTCTCTTTGAGGCTGAGGGCATCGTAGTTGACGCTTATACCTTCTCCGAGACCACCGAGCTTCAGGCGGTTGTAAACACCGCGGCAGCTAACAGCCGTGCAATCTACGTTCCTTCCGATAACACCGTTGCTCAGAACGATACCATCGTTGGTACAATCTGCACCGAAAAGAACGTTCCCGTATTCACAAGCTACGGCGGAGCAGTATGCTACGCAAGTCTTGCTATCGACTACTACGAGCTTGGCGTTGAGACGGGTAAGATGGCTGCTGAGGTTCTTCTCGGCACTAAGGACGTTGCAGATATCGAGGTTAAGACCCTCACTCCTTCGGTAGTATTCAACAGCGAGCTTTGTGCAAAGCTTGGTATTGCAGTACCCGAAAATAACTAAAAACCAGAGGTAAATAATGGCTTTTCTTAATGCATTACCCGGAGCGGTAGCCGAGGGTCTTATATGGGGACTTATGGCAATCGGTGTCTATCTCTCCTTCAAGATTCTTGACATTGCCGACCTGACCGTTGACGGCTCTATCTGTACGGGCGGATGTGTCTGCGCAGTGCTTATTGCAGGCGGTGTACCCGCTTGGCTGAGCGTTATACTCGCATTTCTCGCAGGTGCGATTGCAGGCACTGTAACGGGACTTTTCCATACGGCGCTCGGTATTCCGTCAATTCTTGCGGGAATACTGACACAGCTTATGCTCTATTCCGTCAACCTTTCAATTCTCGGCGGACGCTCACTTCTTCCCATTGACGCACGCTCAAACAGACTCGTGCTCAATATGATTGACAACACTCATTCGATTATCGTTGCGGTAGGAATTATTGTACTGATAATAATTATCCTCTGGAGATTTTTCTATACGGAGATAGGACTTACCCTGAAATCCACGGGAGACAACCCCGATATGAGTCGCGCTCAGGGTGTAAACGTTAATCTCAATAAGGTTATCGGTCTTGCTCTCTCCAACGGCATCGTTGCAATCTCGGGCGCTCTTTACTCACAGTACAAGGGCTCCGTCAGTATCAACGACGGAAGAGGCGCAATCGTTATCGGACTTGCGGCAATCTTTATCGGACTTTCCGTTTCCCTTAAAATTAAGCCCAATTTCGTTGTCAGCCTTATCGGTGTAACCTGCGGAAGCGTCGTGTATTACACGGTTTATAACTTCGTAATGCTTCTCGGTCTCAAGACCGACTATCTCAAGATGCTTTCTGCAATCATCGTTGCGATATTCTTAGCCGTGCCCTACATAAAGAGCGTATACTTCACAAAGCAGAAGCCCTTACCAATTCAAAGAGACGCGGGAGGTGACGGCAATGCTTAAGATAACCAACCTTCAAAAGACCTTTAACCCCGGTACGATAAACGCCAAAACCGCGCTTTGCGGACTTGACCTTCACTTGAGGGACGGCGATTTCGTTACCGTTATAGGCGGTAACGGTGCAGGTAAATCCACACTCCTTAACGCTATTGCAGGCGTATGGAAGCCCGACTACGGCACGATTGAGATTGACGGAGTTGACGTTACCGCAATGCCTGAATTTAAGAGGGCAAAATTCCTCGGCAGAGTTTTTCAGGACCCTATGAAGGGTACCGCACCCGATATGGAAATTGCGGAAAACCTTTCAATTGCCGCTCGCCGCGGCACTAAAAGAAAGCTTATCCGCGGAATTAAAAAGAACGAAAGACAGCAATACCGTGAGCTTCTTGCATCCCTTGAGCTTGGTCTTGAAACAAGACTTTCAAGCAAGGTGGGACTCCTTTCGGGAGGACAGAGACAGGCGGTAACGCTTCTTATGGCAACCCTTCAGAGACCGAAGCTTTTGCTCCTTGACGAGCATACTGCGGCACTCGACCCCAAAACCGCTGAAAAGGTGCTTGCTCTTACCGATAAGATAGTATCGGAGAATAAGCTTACCACCCTTATGATTACCCATAATATGCGTGACGCCATCAAGCACGGCAACCGACTTATTATGATGCACGAGGGCAGAATAATCATCGACGTTGAGGGCGAGGAAAAGAAGAAGCTTACCGTTGAGGATCTTCTCGGTATGTTTACCAAGGCAAGCGGTAAGGAATTTGCTAACGACAGAACAATGCTTTCATAAATTCAAAAAAAGTAGATGTAAAAAAAGTCCAGACCGCCAAAAACAAGAAAGCATAAGCAAATGAGACTGTATATCAAAACAAATACAGATAAATATTAAGGTAAAAACTCAAAAATGAGTTTTCTCGAATAAATCATATGTTTTTGGCTCTGAA
>JAFSID010000023.1 GCA_017439965.1 Clostridia bacterium
ACTTGCTTCGAGTTTTACCTCTCACACTTTGTACATTTGTCTCGTTGTTTAATTTTCAATGTCCAATTCACTGTCTCGTTGACAGCTTGTCTATCATATCACACACAAGGCTTTTTGTCAATACCTTTTTTAAACTTTTTTTAAAAAGTTTTGTGATATTTAGACATTTTTCGTCGCTGTTTTTTGACAGCTTCGATATGATATCATAAAGAACGGGATTTGTCAAGCATTATTTCGAATTTTCTCAAATTATTTTTTCCAAAACTCATTTAATATATTCTCCACTCCTGAAACGGTTGACGCCTTGGATATATTAAGCCATGATTCAGGAAGATTTTCACGGTAATCCTCGCTCAAAAGTCTATCGTCGATAACGACGAGGAAGCCTCTGTCGCTCTCCCCTCTTATAACTCTTCCGCCAGCCTGAAACACCTTGTTCATCCCCGGGTACATATAAGCGAACTTTACTCCGTCAAAGAACCTGTCGTTAAAATAACCTGCCGTAAGCTCTCTCGACCTTTCGGGCGGTAATACTCCAAGTCCGACGATAACAGCTCCCGAAAGCTTATCTCCCGCAAGGTCGATTCCCTCGGCAAAGCTTCCGCCCATTACGGCAAAGGCGACGAGCGTTCGTCCGTTGTTGTCGTCAAAGCGTTTTAAATAATTCTCTTTATCGGCCGCTGTCATTCCTTGCTTTTCATAAAGCACGTCTACGTCGGAATATCTGTTTGCAAACGAGCCTGCAACCGCCGACATATATGAATACGAAGGAAGAAACACCATATAATTGCCCGTTTTCTGAACAGCAGAGGTATATATAACCTGCACGATCTCATTAAGCGTTGCCTCGCGCTCGGAATATCTTGTACTGAGCGAGTATGCAACCACCTTGAAATTCTCTTTGGAAAACGGCGACGGAAGATTAACGTACGCGTCACGCTTACCTGCTCCGAGCATATGACGGTAATATTCCTCGGGAGCAAGAGTTGCGGAAAAGAATACGCCGTTGCCCATCTTTTTTACAACCCGCCTTACTGCATTACCTGTGCTCACAAGAGCAATACGCACGTTACCCTTTTCGTCAAAGAACACGATGTAGCTGTCGTTTAGCTCCTCTGATATCGCAACGAATCTCTTAACGCTGTTAAACGCTTTTTGAACAGACTCGGCATCAAGCGTCGATCCTTCGTTAAAATAACCGTTGAAGCTCTGCTCTCCTACAAGCGTTTGAAAAGCCTCAAAGAAAGCGTTTGCTTCAATCAACACGTTATCAACGCTGTTTCTGTCAAGAGGCTCCGCTTGAAAAAGGTCATCCGAGCGTAAAACATTCATAGCCTTAGCAAGACGCTTACTCGCATTATAAAAATCTGCGTTTTTGCCGTTGAAATATTCTCCCACCTCTTCAAGCTTATCAATAAAAAGGGTTGCTGAATGCATTTCCTTTATACGCTCGGGAAGATTGTGAGCCTCGTCAACAAGAAGCACGTCGCGTCCCTTTGTGCCGAAAAGATCAAGCCTTGCAACAGACGGATCGAATATATAATTATAATCACATATAACGACGTCGGCAAAATGTGCGTAGTGCTTGGCAAGCTCAAACGGACAGATGCTGTATTTCTCGGCATAAGACCTTAAAAGCTCATAGGTAATATAGTTTTCGCTTGAAACGAGATTATACAAAGCCTCCTTAAGTCTGTCGGAATGACCCTTTAGTCTTGTGCAGGCTTTTCTGTTACATTTACCAGACGGACAAAGCTTATTTCTTGAAACGAGAGAGAGCACACGCACTCGGCTTCCTGCGTCCTCCATACGATGACACGCTTCAATAACAACGTTATGTAAGGAGTTCTTCGAGGTCAGATAGAATATACGGTCGCCTTTTTCATCCGCAAGAGACTTGAGCGCGGGATATAAAACGGCTGAGGTTTTTCCGATGCCTGTCGGTGCGTTGATAAACACGGGTCGGTGCTCGGAAATTGCAGATGAAACCTCCTTGATTATAGTATCCTGACCGTCACGAACTGTATCATACGGAAAGCGAAGTCTTGAAAGCTGCTCGTTTCTCAAGGTCTCCTGACTGTCGTAAAGTCTTGTCCACTTAGCCCACTCGGAAAGAAGCGAGAGAAAATGTACTTCAAGCTCGTCTTTGGTGAAGCTTAGCGGAATATATCTTTTTTCAAGGCTTTCGGGATGAACGCAAATAAGTCTTATATTAACTCTTTCGAGGTTTCTTGCACGGGTTAAAAGATAGGCTGAGCATTTAGTCTGACAAAGCCACTCATCCCAATATTTTGCCGTAACGTATTTCAACGGAAGCTTTACGGATTTTACGACGTCAACGGTAAATTCACCTTCTTTTATCATTACACCGCATATAATTCCCGAAACGTTGACTACAAGCCCGTCGCACTTGAACGTACCTTTTATATTTATATCGGTAAAATACGAATCGGCATACTCCTGCTTTTCCTCGGAGTATGCTATTCTTTCTGCCGTATCGTTTATATCAACGAGAACGAAGTCAGCCGTTGAGGTAGGTGCGAAGGTGCTGTTCGAAAAACTTGCAAGCTGTTTTACGGTAAGCTCTCCGCCTTCGGAAATTTTTTTCAAAAACATTATACGTCTCCGTAATTTTTCACAAAATATTCAAGAGTGCCGAGTGCAAGGTTTGCATAAAGACCTCTGCCTCTGTCAAATGGCACCTTGAACTCACACGGGTCAAATTCACGGTCAAGAAAATTGATTCGCCTCTTAAGACAAACCATTGCGGATTCCTCTCCGATGCTGGAAAAGGTCACGCTGTCACGCTCTCTCATTCCGCAGGACACCGCGCTGTTAACTCGCATTGAAGAAATGACGTCAAAATAACGTGATGACGGGCAAAGACAGGTGTTAACACGTCTTTGACGAAATCTGTCAAGATTGGCACCGCCGTCAACTATCAGCACGTCAACCGTTGCCTCCTCGTTATCTCTGCACTCTGTAAAATCAGGACAGCTATCAACGAAGGAGGATTTGTACATATCCTTATTATCAGCAAAGAAAATATTCATAAACAGCCCCCTATCTTATTTTATCCGATAAAGGGCTGTTCATACAGTTATTGTACCATATTAAGTATTTTTTTCCATACCTCGTCCTTACCCTCTTTTTTCAAAGCAGAAAAAGGAACGACGGGTACGTTTTGAAGCAGAGGCTCGGTTGCAAGTCTCATCATAGCCTTGTTTCGATCGGTCTTGTTAAGCTTATCGGCTTTTGTAGCTACGACGAAAAACGGTATTCCTGCATCACTCATCCATTCAAGCATCATATAATCGTCGTCTGTAATACCAACCTTGAGGTCGATAAGCTGAACGATGCAGGTAACGTCCTCGCCCGTAACGTAGGAATCAACGAGCTGAGACCACTGCTTTTTTTCATTCTCGCTTCGCTTTGCGTAGCCGTAACCGGGAAGGTCAACGAGATACAAGCTCTTATCAACCCTATAATAATTAATAGTAATTGTTTTACCGGGCTCAGAGCTTACCCGTGCAAGCTTTTTTCTGTTTAAGAGAGTGTTGATAAGCGAGCTTTTTCCAACGTTTGAGCGCCCTGAAAACGCAAACTGAGGAAGTCCGTCGTGAATAAGCTGTGACTCGTTTCCCGCGGTCAGAACAAGCTCGGTATTATTAACGTTCATATTTACTCCTTATCTGTCAAGAGCAATTCTCAACACATCCTGAATACTTGAAGCGCCGATGATATTTACGCTGTCACGCACAACGCTGTCAACGTCCTCAAGGTCGTTGAGGTTATCAAGCGGTACGATGATGGTTTTGATACCTGCGGAATATGCAGCCATGGTTTTTTCCCTGAGACCGCCTATTGCAAGCACTCTTCCCTTAAGGGTTATTTCTCCCGTCATTGCTACGTCCTGCTTCACGGGAATACCTGTGAGTTCGGAAACAAGTGCTGTCGTTATTGTAACACCCGCACTCGGTCCGTCCTTGGGAACAGCGCCCTCGGGAGCGTGAATGTGTATGTCACGATTCTTGTAAAAATCTCGATTTTCAATCTCAAGCTCATCGGTAAGACGGCGACAAAGAGAAACTGCCACCTTAGCCGATTCCGTCATAACCTCACCGAGATATCCCGTTATATCAAGCTTACCGCTTCCTTCAACGGTGGAAGCCTCAATTTTAAGAAGCTCTCCGCCGACCTCTGTCCAGGCAAGACCGTTTACAATACCGACCTGAGATTCCTTATCAAGTTTTTCAGGCTTAACCTTGTGTCTGCCGATAAGCTCAACGAGGTCTCCCTTTTGAAGAACAAATTTCTTTTTACCCTCTGTAACGATAAGCTTAGCAATTCTGCGACAAACGTGAGCTATCTCACGCTCAAGACTTCGAACACCCGATTCCTTGGTATAGCACTCAATAAGCTCCTTGATCGCGCTGTCGCGGAAGGTAAGGTCTGTCTTGGTTATTCCGTGGCGTTTAAGCTGCTTGGGTATCAAATGTCTCTTGGCAATTGCAAGCTTCTCGTTCATCGTATAGCCTGGTATGGAAATAATCTCCATACGGTCAAGAAGAGGCTTGGGGATAGTATCGGTAGTATTTGCAGTTGCGATAAAAACGCAATCGGAAAGGTCTACGGGAATTTCAACGAAGTGGTCGCGGAATGCGTGATTCTGCTCGGAGTCAAGCACCTCGAGAAGTGCCGCAGACGGATCGGATCTTGAATCGTTGGTAAGCTTATCAACCTCGTCGAGAAGGAACAAAGGATTCATACTACCCGACTGAGTAAGCGCGGATACTATTCTACCCGGCATTGAACCGATGTAGGTCTTTCTGTGTCCTCTGACGTCAGCCTCGTCTCTTACGCCTCCGAGAGATGCGCGAACGTAGTTTCTTCCCATAGAGGTTGCAATAGAACGGGCGATTGACGTTTTACCTACACCGGGAGGTCCTACAAGACAGAGAATCTGTCCCTTGAGGTCGGGAGATAACTGCTTTACGGCAAGGTATTCAAGGATACGCTCCTTGACCTTTTCAAGTCCGTAATGGTCGCGCTCAAGTATCTTTGATGCCTTCTCTACGTTTATCTTATCCTTTGTATAAGAGCCCCAGGGAATATCAAGACAGGTTTCGAGATAATTTCGGATAACGGTAGCCTCGGCTGAGCCAAACGGCATTCTTGACATTTTAGAGTATTCCTTAACGAACTTCTCTTTGATTTCAACGGGGAGCTTGGCTTTGTTAATTCTGACCCAAAGCTCGTCCTCGTCATCCTCATCCTCACCAAGCTCGGACTTGATTACGCGAAGCTGTTCACGAAGAAAAACGTCTCGCTGATTACCCGAAAGCTTTTCGTGTACCTTGCGGGTAATATCCCTCTCGGTCTGGAATATTTCTCTTTCGTCGTGGAAGGCTATATCGAGCTGTTCAACACGCTTTGCAACGTCGTAAACGGAAAGTATTCTTATTTTGTCACTGAAGGAATAAAGAAGGTTTGCAGCAAGAAAATCACAAAGCACGGAGGCATCGTCAATAGTATTGACTATCTCGGCAAAATCACCCGTAAGCCGTGCAAAGTAACCCTTATTGTCCTCAAAGAGACGGCGGAGAAATTCAACGAGATTCTCGTTGCGATACGAGTCCTCCTCATAAAGCATACGGGTAGCAACCTCGCAGGTGGGCTCCTCTGCATCAAGGTCGTAGCTTGTAAGCTCGGAACGGCAAATGCCCTCCGCAACCACCTTATAAACCTCAGAGTCTGAGTTTTTGATAATTTGCTTTATTTCGCAAAGCACACCGACGTCGTTAACCTTATCGTCGTTTTCTACACCTTCACTGAAAGCAAGAAAAACGGTTCTATCCTCTCTCTTGAGCTTTTTCAAAAGCTTTGCCGTGTTCTCGTCGTCCACCTCGAATGCAGTAGGTATTCCGGGGAATACGACAAGACCGTGCAATATGATTATAGGATAGGTGCTTTTTTTGATTTTTTCAATAATTTTTGCCATACGTGTCCTCTTGAAAAAATAGATAAATTTACCTGTAATAAAAAAATATTTTTGAATAACAATAATAACGAAACCGAAAGGGTTTCAAAATCACAAATCAGTTGTTTTAAGCAACACAAGGAGAATTGTATTATGGCTAATAAATCACTCGTTCCCGAAGCAAAGGAAGCTCTTAACAGATTTAAGATGGAAGCAGCATCTGACGTTGGTGTAACTCTTAAGCAGGGCTACAACGGTGACCTTACCTCCAAGCAGGCAGGTAGCATCGGTGGTCAGATGGTTAAGAAGATGGTAGAGAGCTACGAGAACTCCATTAAGACCCGATAACTGATATTTCCTCTGTGAAAAATATGCCGTCGATGATAATCGGCGGCATTTTTCGTTTCATTAATACGTCTTACTCACCGATGAGCTCGGACGATTTTTGTCACGGCAAACGCAGATGTCGGGTATAGCCATAATTGGTTTTTCCTAAGCAACAAGCAGAACAGTCGCCGTTACAACCAATATGCTTTTTCATTTTAATACATTTCACACAAGATGTCAAGCCACAGTTTATATCAAAAAAGATATTTTTTTCAATCAAGCGTGGTTTGGTTTGCATCCATATCAATTTCGTTGAATATTCCGCCCGTTGAGGGTATCTTCGTCTTTTTATAGCGAGAGAGCGGAGGGGGTGAGATTTTGTCAACGGGTGTTGCGCTTATTACCTCATCCTGAGACTTGAGAGAAAGTACCTGAACGCCCTGTGACGAACGGGTTGCCTTGAGCGGAATGAGTGAAGAATTGACGGTCAATGCACGTCCGAGCTTCGAACGGATGAACACGTCCTTTTCCTCGCCCTTTTCAAGAGTGAACATAGATGCAACCTGCTGTTTTTCGCAATATGCCGCAGTGAGCTTTTTGCGGTTGGTCTTGGTTGCAAAGGAATCCATCGGAATGATTACGCACTTACCGTTTGTGAAGGATATAAATATTCTTGCATCAAAGGTCCTCGTAAACGTGAAGAATATAGGCTTTTCTCCGTTGTCAAAGCCAAGCTTTGCAGATACGAAGTCACCGAGCGCGGAAGCCTTAACACTTTCAAACTGCGAAAGCTTCGCCTTGTAAGCCTGAGCCTTATCGGTAAAGAATATAAGCTCGTTCTTGCTTGACAGCTCACCTTCAAAGAGAATACTGTCGCCCTCCTTGAGCTTCTGTTCATCGTTACCGCGTATCGACTGGAGAGAAATTCTCTTGAAATAGCCTTCCTTGGTAAATACACAGTACGCTGTAAATTCCTCTTCCTCCTCTTCCTCATCCTCAACGAGAACGGGCTCCTGATAGAGTATGTCGGTCTTTCTTGGCTTACCGTATTTTTTCTTAATATCCTCAAGCTGAGAAATAATCTTCTTATTAAGCTTTCTCGGATTCATAAGAAGACCTTCAAGCTCCTCGATTTCCTTCTGAAGCTCTTCGATCTGTCTCGTCTTTTTGAGAATATATTCCTTATTGATGTTACGAAGCTTGATATCGGCAACGTATTCAGCCTGAATTTCGTCAATATTAAAGCCGTCACAGAGGTTGGGGATAACGTCTGCATCGTTTTCGGTATTGCGGATTATTGCGATTGCGCGGTCAATGTCGAGAAGAATCTTTTCAAGTCCCTGAAGAAGATGCATCAGGTCATTCTTCTGCCCAAGCTCAAAGTAAAGCTGACGCTTGAGGCACTCGGTACGGTACGCGTGCCATTCAAGAATGAGGTCACGTACTCCGAGCTGCATAGGTGTTCCCGAAATAAGAACGTTGAAGTTGCAGGAGAAATCGTCCTCGAGAGTGGTAAGCTTAAAGAGCTTTGCCATAAGCTTATCGGGATCAGTTCCCTTCTTGACGTCAATTGCAATCTTGAGTCCCTTGAGGTCGATCTCGTCACGAACGTCGGAAATTTCTTTAACCTTACCCGCCTTAACGAGCTCTGCAAGTCGGTCTATAATAGTTTCAGCATTCGTGGTATACGGAATTTCGTACACCTCTATTGTATGCGTGGATTTATCAAATCTGTACTTTGAGCGGATGCGCACGCTTCCCTTTCCATAGCGGTAGATGGAGTCCATCTGCGCTTCGTTGTAAAGGATAGTACCGCCCGTCGAAAAATCGGGGCCCTGAAGCGTCTTGGTGATATCAAAATCGGGATCACGGATAAGCTCACAGGCAGTATCGCATATTTCGGCTAAGTTAAAGGAGCAGATATTACTTGCCATACCAACTGCAATGCCCATATTTGGAGTAACGAGAATATTCGGGAAGGTTACGGGCAAAAGCTTAGGCTCCTTCGTCGTGCTGTCGTAGTTATCAACGAAATCAACGGCGTCCTTGTCAATGCCAGAAAAGAGCTCCTGACAGAATTGCTCAAGCTTGACCTCGGTATATCGGGATGCCGCAAACGCCATCTTTGAATACTGCTTACCAAAGCTTCCCTTTGAATCAACGAAGGGATGAAGAAGTGCTTCATTACCTCTCGTAAGACGCACCATCGTCTCGTAAATCGCAGCGTCACCGTGAGGGTTGAGCTTCATGGTCTCACCGACGACGTTTGCGGATTTACGGCGCTCGGTATTAGCGCTCATAAGTCCCATCTTGTACATAGTATAAAGAAGCTTACGGTGAGAGGGCTTAAAGCCGTCAATCTCGGGAATTGCTCTTGAAATAATAACGCTCATCGAATAGGGCATATAATTGGTTTCAAGAGTTTCGGTAATATTCTGCTCACGCACCTCTGCAAGTACGATAGGCTTTTCTTCTTTTACTGTCTTTTTTCTTGCCATTTATTACCTCACATCAAACGTCTGCCAGATCAACGTATTTATATCCGTTTTCGGAAATAAAACGCTTTCTGCCTGCAAGATCATCGCCAAGCAGGACGTTGAACATTTCATAAGTTTTCTGCTCGTCCTCGGGCATAATGCGAATAAGACGGCGAGTCTCGGGGTTCATAGTGGTCTTCCACATCATTTCGGGCTCGTTTTCACCGAGACCCTTTGAACGCTGAACGGTACACTTGCGGTCACCGATCTCTGCAAGTATCTTTGCCTTTTCCTTTTCGTCATAGGCAAAATATATCTCATCATTACAGCGAATCTCATAAAGCGGAGACTCTGCAATATAAATCTTGCCCATACGGATAAGCGTGGGAAGAAGTCTGTATATCATTGTGAGGATAAGCGTTCTTATCTGGAATCCGTCCTCGTCAGCATCGGTACAGATTACTATCTTGCTCCACTTGAGATTATTTACGTCAAAGTCAATGAGCTGCTTATTGGAACGGGTCTTTATCTCGACACCGCATCCGATAACCTTCAGAAGATCGACGATAATTTCGCTCTTGAATATCTTATCGTAGCCCGCCTTAAGACAGTTAAGGGTTTTACCTCTGACGGGGATAACGGCTTGAAACTCAGCATCTCTACCCGTCTTAACGGAGGCAAGAGCCGAATCACCCTCAACTATATAAAGCTCACGCTTTTCGATATCACGGCTACGGCAGTTAACGAACTTTTCAACGCGGTTGGAAATGTCAACAGAGCCCGTAAGCTTCTTCTTGATATTGAGTCTTTCCTTTTCGGCACTCTCACGGCTACGCTTGTTGATAAGCACCTGAGAAGCAATTCTTTCGGCATCGGCAGGGTTTTCGGTAAAATATATTTCGAGCTGTTCCTCAAAGAAGGCGGTCATAGCCTCGGCAATAAACGTGTTTGTTATAGCCTTCTTTGTCTGGTTAGCGTAAGAGGTTCTTGTGGAAACCGAATTGACGATAAAGATAAGACAATCCTCAATATCCTGGAAGCCTATCTTACCCGTCTCACTCTTATTATACTTATTGTTATTTCTAAGATATTTATCTATCGCACGAACGAACGCGGTACGGGTAGCCTTATCGGGAGAGCCTCCGTGCTCCAAAAAGCTTGAGTTGTGATAATACTCGATTTTGGGATTACGGGTAGAGAAGCACATAACGCTCTGAATACGAAGCTTATAGTCCTTCTGGTCCTCTCTGTCACGTCCCATTCTCTCGCACTGCCACATCACAGGGAGCGTAATGGTCTTACCCTTTATCTCATCGGCATCCTCGTCGTCAACGGGTATATCCTCATTGTCCTGACCTATTCCTGCAATCTCATTGATATAATCAACGATACCGTTTTTATAGTAGGAGGAGAACTTGTGATGCTCTCCGTCGGGTGTTTCGTAGTCAAGGTTGATGGTAACACCTGCGTTAACGGCAGATTGCTGAACAATGACCGCAGTAAAAAACTCCATGGGCATCTGAATGTCGGTGAATACCTCAAGGTCGGGCTTCCAGGTTATAACGGTGCCCGTACGGCGCTTTGTCCATTCCTCTCTTACAAGCTCGCCCTGTGGCTCGCCCTTTTTGAAGGAGATTGAAAACTTTTTGCCCGGAGTATATGAGGTAACCGTCATAAACTCAGATGCACACTGAGTTGATGCAGCTCCGAGACCGTTGGTACCGAGAGAGTACTCATACGCCGAGCCGTCACCGTCGTTATCGTATTTACCGCCTGCATAAAGCTCACAGAATACGAGGTCCCAGTTGTAGCGTTGCTCCTTCTCGTTCCAGTCAAGAGGCACGCCTCGTCCGAAATCCTCAACCGTTAAAACCATATCCTTGGTAACCGTAACGTTGACCTCGTTGCCGTAGCCCTCACGAGCCTCGTCAAGTGAGTTTGAAAGTATTTCAAAAAACGAATGCTGACAGCCCTCAAGACCGTCCGAGCCGAAAATGACCGCAGGACGCTTTCTTACTCGGTCTGCCCCCTTGAGCATTGATATGCTTTGTTCCGTGTACTTTGAATCTTTTTTCGCCATTCAATCCACCTATATAACAATAAAAATTAGTATCCAATATATTATAACACAAAATAATGACAATTTCAACAAAAATTTGCAAAATTGGTACAACATCTTGATTTTTATTCAAAATATGTATCAGTTTCGCAAATTTTAAACGTATATTTAAATTAAAATCCTTTCGAGATATCCTTCTCGAACACCGCTTTCCGAAACAAAAATCTCCTCGGGAGATATATACTTTAATATTTCAAAATATGCGACTGCTCCCGCAGTTATAGTCTTCACTCTTTTGGGAATAAGCGTTTCTGCAAGTGTACGGGTATTTACATCGGTTATCATCTTCGTATAAAGCATTTCAAAATCCGATACCTTGAGTATTTCCTTTTTTCTCGGCTTTATGGCATAGGTAAGCTTTGACGCAGCCCTTGCCGTACCGCCGATAAGGAAAACGGGGCACCCTATTCCCTTAACAAAGCGACACGCAGTCATCTGCTCGGAAACGTATGCGGAAATCAGCTCGGCCTCACTTTCCTTTGGCGGATACTGTCCTACAAAGCCGTTGGTCAACGAAAGACTTCCGAACGGCAGACTTCTTATAATCGGCTCGCGGCCGTTAACGAAGTATACGACTTCAGTCGAGCCACCGCCCATATCTATCATAACTCCCTCTGAAACACCCTCACAACGCTCATCGGACAAAAGCCCTCTCAGACTGCACAGCGCTTCCTCCTCGCCTGATATAACGTCAAGGTGGATTCCGTAGCTCGAATAAACGACGTTTTGTATATCGTCTATATTCTCAACACCTCTCAGTGAAGCGGTTGCAAAGGCAAAAAGCTGCTCCGACTCCTTCTCCTCGGAAAAGGCAATGAGTCTGCCGAGTGCCGAAACGAGAGCTTCTATTCCCTCCTCGGATAAATATCGGTGACCCGATTCCATTTTAACGTAGCCGATAAGTCCCGTAGGCTCTCCGAGATAGGCAACGGTTTCCCAATGCTTACCTCTTTTCTCAAAAATGCTGACTTTAATTGTATTTGAACCGATATCAAGACATGAGCACTTCATTTTTATCTCCTTTTTGGAAACTTTATTTTTCTTCTGCATATTATGTTATGAGGTGTATTGTTATGTTATCTTTACTTTTATCCGTATTCTTTTCAAAATTCCCATTTTTAATGCTTAAGGTCTCTCCAAGCACGTCCTTCCCTCCTCCTCTTTCCGCAGACGAAGAAAGAGAATGCTTTGCCAGAATGAAGGAGGGTGACGAAAAGGCACGGGAAAGGCTCATAAATTGCAATCTGCGTCTCGTTGCTCACATCGTGAAAAAGTATTATACAAATTCAAGAGACCAGGAGGATCTTATATCCATCGGTACGATAGGTCTTATCAAGGCTATTGATTCATATAACGTGAACAACGGAACAAGATTCGCAACCTACGCCGGAAAATGCTTACAAAACGAAATACTTATGTATTTCCGCTCTCAAAAAAAGACTGCTTGCGAAAGCTCGATAAACGACACGATCGAGCTTGACCGCGATGGAAATCCTCTGACCTACATAGACGTCATAAGCGTTGAGGATAACATCGTTGACGAGATTGATTTAAAAAGCAAGCGCGAAATGATAGCGCAGGCTGTCAAGCACAAGCTTTCAGCAAGAGAGCGAAAAATCATCACTCTTCGTTACGGTCTTGACAACACTCCTCCCATAACACAGAGAGAGGTAGCGCAAAGACTTGGTATTTCACGCTCCTACGTTTCTCGGATTGAAAAATCCGCGCTTGAAAAAATCAAGGAATATCTTATGATACCGAAAAACTATATCTGAGCATAAAAACTCGCACGCGAGGAATACTGTAAAAAAAGACAAAGAGGTTAAATAATGAACGAAAGCATGGAATTATTAAACGAACTTTACCGTCAATCCGCAAAGGAAAGCCGTACGCTCGGAGTACTGCTCTCAAGCGTAGAAAACCAATCGCTCAGGCGTGACATACTATGTCAGATATGCGACTGTGACGGGGTAAACCGTGAGGCAGGCGAGGAAATAACGGCACTCGGTGAAAAGCCTAAAAATCTGCCTTTAAAAGACAGAATGTCAATCATCGGAGCAAATATGAGCGTCAACGGAAATAACTCCTGTGAGAATATTGCCCGTATTATATCAAGTGAGTCCTCAAGCGGAGCAAGAAAGCTTACGCACACAATGAACAACTGTATAAACTCCTCCCCGAAAGTATACTCACTTGCAAGAAGATACGTTGCCGTCGCAGAAAAAAGCGCCGAAAGAATGAAGCCATATCTTTAAAGCAACGGCAGGAATAAATCCTGCCGTTAAATTATTTTACAGTTGTGGGCGCAATAAGGCTGTATTCCTCGGAATACTCAACCTCAATTTCTTCGATTCGTTTTTCAATCATATCCGCATACTTACGGTTGTATATGATGTCACGAAGCACCTCGGTGTCCTCTTTTTCAACGGGAAGTCTCTTTACGATATAATATCCGTCACCCGTCTGTATCGGCTCGGAAATCTCACCTATTTTAAGCTCGCGGACAGCATTCTCATAATTCTGATGCTTTTCACCGTCGGTGAAATAACAGCCGTAATTTTCCATAGTCGTATCGTTGGAATACTTACCGATAACCTCGTCGAAATTCTCGGCGTTCTGAGCCTCCTCAAGCACGGTTGCAATATGCTTTTCATATTCGGCATCCGTCATTGTAGTGTTGGGGTATATGAGTATATGACGGGTATGATAATAATACTCGTCCGCGTAATCGTAAACCTCGTCGTCACTCATTGCCATTTCGCCGTTTTCGGCAAAATAATGGTCAAAAAGCTTATCGTAAAGCTGATATCCCTCAAGTACGTAAGCATAAAGAGCCTCTGTCAAGTGAAAGCTCTTAAGACCTTCCTTGAATTCTGCTCTTGACATCTCACCTCTGTACTCTGCAATGATATCGTAAACGGCATCAATATCCGATTCAACGCCCGCCTCCTTACAAAGACTGCGAATCGAATACAATTCTATAAGCGACTCTTCAACGGTATTGAGCAAAACGGGAATGTACTCGGGATAATCCTCCCATACCTCCTCGTTGCCTCCGTCGTAGTCAAGCTTGGTATTGAGATAATGATATCTGTACTCCTGAAAGGTTACGGGAGTAGAGCCGATAGTCATAATGTACTCAGGACGAAGCTTTGTATCGCCGTCAAGAATATATCCGTCACTTCCGAAATCCGACTCATCCACGGTATTATTGCAGGATATAAGCGTTGAAAAAACGAATACTGCGACAAGCAGGAGCAATAAAGCCTTTAAAGTTTTTTTCATATTTGCCTCTTTATAATTAATTGTTTAGTATATAATACCACAAACGGATAAAATAATCAAGAGCTGAAAAGGTGTCGTTTTTAACATTTTCGTTAATATCGGCACTTTATTTTCTGCAATATTAACCGATTTGTAGAAAATTTCAAAATCTGTTGATTTTCCATTTTTTGAGAATTATAATTTTTACATCCAAGAAATGAGAGGTCAACGCCGTGTATAAGCTTACTGTTAGACTTGAAAAATTTCATTTTTGCTACGGAATCAAATCAAAAAATAAACAATATAACAGTCTGTCGCGTGACAAATATGCCGTTCAACGCTTATGTGAGCTTTGCAACGAGCTGAAGCTTGACGAGGTACATATAGGGGACGTTATCGAGGATTTTCTGTCAGACCCGTCGGATGTAAAAGAATACGTAAAAGAATATTCGAAAAAGCCCTGACACAAAAGACGGACAACCGCAGTTGTCCGTCGTTTGTAATTACATTTTGTTTATAGCATCAACAAGAATCGTGCGAAGCATCTGTGGGTCACAGTTACCCTTGAGCTCCTTCATACACTTACCGTAGATTGACATACGAGCTTTTTCCTTACCGCCCTTATAATCGGCAACAGCCTTGGGATCGTTGGCAATTGCCTCAGCTACTACCTTCTCTATAAGACCCGTATCGTTTGAAACGATATAGCCGTTTGCCTCACAATACTTGAGAGGATCAATGGTGAGGTCGTCAAACATCTCGGAAAGCACCTTCTTACCGTTTGCACGGCCAACCTTACCTTCGGATACGAGAAGGATAAGCTCACCGAGTGCGTGAGCGTTTATCTTAAGCATATCGTAGGTAATCATTCTCTTGTTAAGAATGCTCATAATCTCGGAAATCATCCAGTTAGCCGCATCCTTAGCGCTCTTGCATACCGAATACGCCTCCTCGAAGCACTCGCAAAGAGCAATGCTCTTCGTAATCTGGTCTGCGTCGTATTCACTGAGACCGTATTCGTTGATATATCTGTCACGCTTAACCTCGGGAAATTCGGGAAGGGATGCCTGAATTGAGTCAAACCACTCGTCATCAATTACAACGGGCATTACGTTGGGGTCGGGGAAATAACGGTAATCGCCTGCCGTTTCCTTTGTTCTCATCGCATAGCTCTTGCCCTTGATATCGTCCCAGCGTCTCGTTTCCTGAACAAGCACCTCTGTTCCGTTTTCGATAGCGTCAATGTGACGTGCCGTTTCATACTCAATTGCCCGCTTGATAGCCTCGATTGAGTTCATATTCTTCATCTCGGTACGGACACCGTACTTATCACTACCCTCGGGACGTACAGAAAGGTTTACGTCGCAACGCATCGTACCGTGTGCCATTTCGCACTCGGCAACCTTGGCAAAGCGGAGAAGATTCTTGAGTCTGTCAAGATACACCTCAACCTCTTCAGCGCTTGAAAGGTCGGGCTGACTTACAATCTCGATAAGCGGAACGCTTGTACGGTTGAAGTCAACGTGAGTCGTATCCTCACGGATATCGTGAACGAGCTTACCTGCATCCTCCTCCATATGAATCTGCTTGATGCGAACGTTTTTCTTACCCTTAGAAGTCTCAATTTCAACAAGTCCGTTTACAGCAACGGGTGCAAACCACTGAGTAGTCTGATATGCGGCGGGAAGGTCGGGGTAGTAATAGCTCTTTTTATCAAAGGTGGTAACTCGGTTGATATGACAGTTGAGCATCATACCCGCCTTCATACCGAAGTCAACGACTCTCTTGTTGACAACGGGAAGCATACCGGGCATACCGCAGCAAGCAGGACATACGTGCTCGTTGGGCTCTGTTCCGTAGGAATGGGCAGAGCAGGAGCAGAATATTTTAGATTCCGTGGCAAGCTCTACGTGTACCTCAAGACCGATGACTGTTTCGTATTTCATAATTACTTGCCCTCCTTTTCGCAAAGCTCGGCAATTTCGAGAAGCGCCTTATCGGAAAAAGCCTTACCGATAAGCTGTACACCGCCTACCGCAACCGCAGGAAGACCCGTGATAGAGGCAGGTGCAGTATAGAAGTTTTCTGTGAACGCTGCATCCTTGTTGTTTTCAACGTAAGACACGCTGTAAGAAAGCGTCGAGCAAGCAGGCATAAGCACTGCGTCGAACTCTCCGAAAATGTCGGCAAAGGCTTCAGCTATAACTCGACGGGTACGGAGAGCCTTATCGTATACCTTCATATAGTTTTCGGTGGAAAGATTATCCGAGCCAAAGAGAATGGTCTTCTTGAGAAGCTCTCCGAAGGCTTCGGTACGGCTGTTAGTATAAAGCTCATCAATACCGTTAAAGCTTTCGGCACGGTAACCGAACTTCACGCCGTCGTAACGGGAAACGTTATTACAAAGCTCGGAGGACATAAGAATGTTCCAAGCGATACTTGAAAGACAAATAACCTCGTCTTCAAGCTCGCAGACCTCAACTCCGTTCTTTTCAAGAAACGCCTTAAAAGAAGCAAGCTTTTCGGAGGTCTCGGCATCAATGCCCCGAGTCATAGACTTAAGAATAGCAACACGTCTTATGCCCGAGGTATATTCATAGGGCTCGGGAAGACTTGTGCCGTCCTTGTCGTCGTAACCGGCAATTGCCTCAAGCACCTCTCGGCATACGGAGGCGTTCTTCGACATTACGCTGACGCACTCACCCGAGCAAGCAACGGGAACAGTACCGTATCGGGAAACAGTTCCATAGGTGGACTTAACGGCAGAGAGACCGTTCTGTGCAGCAGCGCGGATAACCGCACCGTTTACCTCAAGGTTTACGGTAGCAATAGCCTCATCAGCCTTAAGAATCTCTGCGGAAGCGTTACAGATTTTACCGTCCTTAACGATAGCACCGTTGTAGGAGGTCTCGCCTAAAAGGTCGAAGGAAAATTCTCCCACGTCCGCCTTACCAACGATATCGTATCCGCTTTTCTTAAGACGGGTTACAGCCTAGGCTTCCAAAAGACTCATATAGCCGTCAAGCATTTTAGAGCCTGCCGAGGTGGGCATATCAACCGTTAAAAGCATATCGTCAACAACGATTGCCTTATCAGATTTTTTATCAAGCTTTGCAGTATATATTTTCATTTTGCCACCCCCCCGTTACTCTACCACACGGGGCACGCACCAGTAACCCTCGTCGGTTTCGGGTGCTCCCTGCTGAAGTGCCTCGCGTGAAAATTTCTGAACTGCAACGTCCTCACGCACTACCGTCATAATAGGCATTACGTGAACCATTCTTTCAACGCTCGAGGTGTCAATTTTCTCAAGAGCCAAGCGTTCATTTTCTCTTGACTCGAAGAATGCAAAAGCATCTGTTTTTTCTGTTTCTGTGAGCTTGAGCTGGTTTAACAGTTCAAGTCGTCTGAATGTATCCTTATCCATATAAATCAAGCTCCTTTGCAAATGGATTTAGTCTCTAACCTTAATGTGAACCTCACGAAGCTGTAATTCGGTAACCTCGCCGGGTGCACCCATCATAAGATCCTGAGCATTTCCGTTGAGCGGGAATGCGATAACGTCACGGATGGTCTCCTCCTCGGCAATGAGCATTATCATTCTGTCAACGCCGGGAGCCATACCTGCGTGAGGAGGTGCTCCGTAAGCAAACGCATTATACAATGCGCCGAACTTAGCCTTGAGAGTTTCCTCTCCGTAGCCTGCAATCTCGAATGCCTTTCTCATAATGTCGGGGTTGTGGTTTCGTACAGCGCCCGAGGAAAGCTCAACGCCGTTACATACGATATCGTACTGATATGCAAATATTTCAAGGGGATCCTTGTTTAAAAGTGCATCCATACCGCCCTGAGGCATAGAGAAGGGATTGTGAGTAAAGTCTATCTTGCCCGTCTCCTCGTTAAGCTCGTACATGGGGAAGTCAACGATGAAGCAGAATTCAAACGAATCGTTCTTGATAAGACCGAGCTCGTTTGCAATCCAGGTTCTCATCTCACCCGAAAGCTTATTGATAACCGAAGCGCTGTCACTGATAAAGAAGAGTGACTCGCCCTCCTTGATTCCTACAAGCTCGGTAAGCTCTGCCTTCTGCTCTTCGGTGAGGAACTTGGCAATGGGTCCCTTGTACTCGCCGTCCTCAAGAGTGATATAGCCGATACCGAACTTCATACCGATGCTTCTTGAATAAGCGTCGATTGCCTTTTCAAACGCCTTCTTACCGTCACCGTCACCATCCTTCTTAACGAGGTAGTTTGCAACGATACCGCGAACGAGCTTATTCTTGAAGGGAACGGTTCTGCCGTTGATGGTGAGGAACTCGTTCTTTGCAAAGAAGTCTGTAAGGTCCTGAATGATAAGGGGGTTGCGAAGGTCGGGCTTATCCGTACCGTACTTAAGCATAGATTCCGCAAAGGTTATACGGCGGAAGGGAGGCTTGGATACGGTCTTGTTTGAGAACTTTGTGAAGGTGTTGTATACAACGGTTTCAGCAACCGAGAAAACATCCTCCTGAGTTGCGAAAGCCATTTCAAAGTCGAGCTGATAGAACTCTCCTGGAGATCTGTCCTGACGTGCGTCTTCATCACGGAAGCAAGGAGCGATCTGGAAGTAACGGTCAAAGCCCGAGGTCATAAGAAGCTGCTTGAACTGCTGAGGAGCCTGAGGAAGAGCGTAGAACTTGCCCTTATGCTTACGGCTGGGAACGAGGTAATCACGAGCGCCCTCGGGAGAGGATGCTGTGAGGATAGGAGTCTGGATTTCAAGGAATCCGAGAGCCTCCATCTGTGCTCTCAGGTAGCTGAGAATCTTTGAACGAAGCACGATGTTGTCGTGAATCTTTCGGTTTCGAAGGTCAAGGTATCTGTACTTAAGTCTTACCTCTTCTCTTGTCTGGGTAGAAGCGTCAATCTCAAAGGGGAGATTGAGCTGACAGGGACCGAGCACCTCAATTCTTTCGCAACGAACCTCAATCTGTCCCGTTGCAAGCTTGGGGTTAACGGTTTCCTCGTCTCTCTTGGTTACGTTGCCCTCAATGAGCACAACGGTTTCCTTGGAAATGCCTGCAAGCATACTGTCATCGGAAAATACGACCTGAGTAACGCCGTAATGGTCACGAAGGTCAACGAAAAGTACTCCTCCGTGGTCACGAATCGTTTCAACCCATCCTGCGATAGTAACTCTCTGACCGATATGCTCGAGGCTCAGTTCATTACAAGTATGCGTTCTTAACATAATAATGTCCTCCGATATATAATATATTCTTTTAACAAAATTTTATCTGCGAAAAACAAAAATGCCCTTCGCCCCAAAGCATGGGACGAAAGGCAAGCTTCCGCGATACCACCCAAATTGACCGTCATTGACAGTCCACTCAACTGCATCCTTACGGGATGAACGTGCGGTTCTAATCACCGTTACGGCTTTCTTCCGCAGGCTACGAAGTGTTTTTCTCACAAGGCTTGCACCGTATTTCCACCGACAACGGCTCTCTTTGGCAAGTGGGATGTGATACTCTCTTCATCATCGCCAATCAATAATTACAGTAAATTTTAACACATTTCTTTTTTGTTGTCAAGTATTTTTTATCGAATAAATTCTCCGTTTATCTCATCCTTCATATAGCGCACGAGCATATCTCCCTCATATCCGCAGGCAATTCCTACAAGAAGCTTGACGTAAGCCATCTCGGAGGTAATACCGCTTAAAGCAATCGCACCGTGTCTTATTGCCTTGCCCGTGCTTTCATAGTCGTACGACTCACTGTCACAAGGGTGTATAAAAAACGGTATACTCTCACTCATGCATCGGTCTATAAGCGACAGAGCAGAATAACGCTCGGACTCCGTGTCAACTGCAAGCGTGCTTGAATGATAGGTGCCGTGAAGCACCGCCTTGACTCCGTCAAGAGAAAATCGGTTATAGTCTATTCCGACGTACTCGGAGATTTTTAAAACCGACGGCGCAAGACTGCCGCAATTATAAAGCGGCATATCCCCTCTCGGTGACGCAACTCCTGCGAAATCCTCAAGGCGCTTCATATCATTACTGTAAAATTCGTGGGAGTTATTTGCACATTGAAGCAGATGTGAGGCAAGGTGAACGTAGATTCCGTCGCTGTTTCTGTAAACGGCATATACGTTAGGTGCGACCCTTTTTGCGATAAGCTCAACGGCGGTCTTGAAGTTTTCGTTTCCGTTAGCCTCCTCCATATAAATCGGGAGCTGACTTGAAATGAGAAAGACGGGAACATCGGTGCCTGACATAAGAAGTGACAAGAGCGCTGAAGTATAAGCAAGCGTGTCGGTGCCGTGCAATATTATTACTCCGTCGTATTCGCCGTATTTATACCCCTTCATTTGAGCCACAAGGGTATTCCAGCCTGCAACCGTCATATTTTCACTGAGTATATTCAAGGGCGCTTTTACGTCAAAGTCAACGCTGTCACGGTATAAAGAGTCACCGTTTTTAAAATTGTTAACGATGAGTGCCTCTGCCCTCTCGGTATCGGCGGCTCTTTCTCCCCTCTCATTTTCAAAGGAGCATATCGTTCCGCCCGTCATAATCAGTAATATCTTCACACTTATCTCCGTTATTATAAGGTATACTTTTCCATATATCCGATTCCGTCCTCGCCCTTTACGTAACGGAGAACGAAATCAAATTTATCAACCTCGGTACACATATAAAAATCGTTTTCGGGAAATACGTCGTTTTGCGCTTTGTCAAAGAATTTAGCACCCGAGGTGACCTTGAGGTTTTCAATACCCGCCTTAAGATCAATTTCCGTACCGAGAAGCAGACTTTTTATATACTCAGCACAGAGAGTATCCTCCTCGGTCTCGGATTTAGCCTCAAGACCCATACACACAAGCGATACGTCCTTGGCACCGCTTCTCTTTATATATTCGGCAATCGCCCTTGCCGTGACAAGTGAGCCGCCTATAATTTCATCGGCGCCCGTAGCGTTGGCAATTCCCTGAGTTCCTGCCGAGGTGGTATGTATAACAGTCTTGCCCTCAACGTCTATTTTTGAAAGCTCCCAAGGGGAATTTCCCGTATCAAAGCCCTCGCATATTTTTCCTCCGCGCTCTCCTGCGAGAATCATATCGGGGCTCTCTTCCTTCATTTTGTAGGCAAGGTCACAGTCTCCGAGAGGTATTATTTTCTTCGCTCCCCGAGACATCATATACGCCTCCATAGAAAACGCTCTGAAAACGTCTATAACAACGGTAAGTCCCTTTGCTTTTTTTGCTCCGTCAAGTAACTGTAATATCTGAATGTTCATTTTTTGCTCCTTAAATTATTATGTGCAATTAATTATATCACAAGACAAATTAATTTTCAACAGATATAACCAAATTTTATCATTCGTTAATCGCATCAGCTACAAACTGCGCTAAGCTAACCCATTCCACTGTTACAACAAGCTCCTCGCGGTTAAATCGTACAACTTTTCCGTCACTGCAAAGCAATATCTTATCACCATCGGGACACCTTGCAAGCACTATACCGTCAGGCTTGTTTTCAAGCAATTCTTCGGTGAGTAATTCTTTTACAAGCAATTTGTTTTCTTCTGTTGCGACTTCAAACGGAAGCAACTCATATTCATCAGAAAGATAACCGCCGTTTGCGACCAAATAATACGGCAAAACGGGTGCGTAGCTTGTTTCGGTAATATTTACTGATTTGGCTTTTGGATAAGCTTTCTTGAAATCTTCTTTTCTCTCTTTCTTAGCATTTCTCAAAAGCTTCAAGGCATCCTTTTCCGAGATCAAACGCAAAGGACGTTCTGTATTTTTTAGCTTTTCGTATTCTTCAATGCTTTTTTGTAAAAAACTCGTTATAGGTCTGTCCTGCATACCCATACGACTTAACGTATACCCACTCGGAAATTCTTTTACAACCATAGCGGGAATCAAATTACTTACCGATACAGCTTTTTCTTGTAGCAATATTCGGGCAAAATCCTTATGTATCAAGATTTTAATATTAGCGCAATACTCAGAAGTACCGGGACGATACGCAATAGCGATATTGCCTTTTGGCATGTCAGATTCGAGGTAACAATCTTGTAAATGGATGAACTGCAGGTTGTAGAAAACATCTGCAATTTTAGGAAGATAACCGCCTAAAGCATTTATTTTTTCTCTATCCTTTATAGTCAAGTCTCTACCATCTGCGATAGCTTTCACTTGTTTGTCGGAATATAAATGAAAATATTGCTCTGCTTGATATTTCCCCTTATCTCTTGCCCAGCAAAAATCAACGTCGGTTATTCCGTGACGAATACAAGCGCTTCTAAAACGCTCAGGTACGAGAAAGGAATCATACCACCACATCTTTGGTGAAGGACAAAGCTCGTTATATGCACGAATATTATAAACCGTCACCGTTTTGCCACATTCACTCTCAATCTCATCATAATCGCATACAGTATTGTCTTTGAAGGATGTGGCAGTCAATTCAAACCAATCACTCGTATAGTCAGCATAATTTCTTGTGTAAACGCCTCTTGCTTTCCACCCGTTTTTCGCACAAAAAGAATCAATATCGGACAAAATTTCATCAGCACGAGGATCCTGCATATCCAACGTACTCCATCCAACGCAATCACACTTCAAGCCAAGAGAATGAACAAATTCTATATTCAGACGGTATTTTTCATCATCAACAATACTTTTATCATCATTATCAAGAATCCAGTCTAACTTTTCAATTATTTTCATTTCAATTCTCCTTGAATTAATCGCCTATCGTACAATATTGTGTAGCACTTGACTTAATTTTCAAAAGCATAGTCGGAAATCACAGACGTATCTCTCACGACCGTCCAGCACGCATCCTCGGACAGCAATTCCGCAAGCTTATAGATTGCATGAGCGTACAAAGCATTTGAAATCAAAAATACATATTTTTTTGTTTTAGCTTCCGTGTCTGTGTAAACCTCATTGATGCGAGCATCCTTTAAGAGTCTCAAGGCTGCTGCGGCTTCATCCTCTGTGAGATTGCAGCCCGTCATAATCTCATCAAAGGTAAATTCCGTGTTATTCTCCTTTGATTTTTCAAAAGCTGTCTTATACTGATAATAAAAAACCTTTCGGAAGTTCTTATCGGTCAAATACATAAGTGTATAATCATCAACCTGACCTTTAATGACGTTTTCACTATTAGTGGCTTTGTAGGTGTTATCTATGAACAAAAAATCCCCCGTTGCAACGACGGCGCCTTGCGTATTGGAAAGGCACCCTATTCTGCAACCGTCAATTAATTTTTGGGTTTGAAATTCAAGCTGTTCTTGGTCAGATGAACCGATATGAGTGAATCGCATTTTTGTGTTACGGTAAAATAACTCAATGAGCTTTTTATGACAGAAAGCGGGAAAATCGTCGGCTGAGCAAGATATCCTTGGAGACTCTTTTGCTATGCCGTACAAATCGTCCAACGTAATATTCAAAGCATCTGCAATTTGGGGAAGAAGCATCACATCAGGCATCGAGATTTCCGATTCCCATTTCGATACGGCTTGGTTGGTCACACCAAGCTTTGCGCCCAATCCCTCTTGTGTTAATCCTTTTGCTTTTCTGTATTTTGCGATATTTTTTCCGATACTCATAGACGATTACACTCCTTTGCTTTTGTGGTTACATTATAACACGTTTCAGCCGAAAAATGAAGATATCATTTGTCGAATTAGAAAATTATTACCCGATTAAAATCGCCAAATGGTTGGAAAATGCATTTCGCCGGTTCGAATCTGTCTACAGACCTGAAAAGAATGAAATCGTGCGTTGCACGATGAAATCCGAGCAAGCTCGGATGAAATCTTCGGCGTGCCGCCTTAGATGAAATTAAATCCGCCTCTACATCCTGCCGCAAGGCAGATTTCATCGCGAAGCGATTTCATCCACTGCAGGTGGATTTCTTCCGCCGAAGGCGGATTTAGTTGAAAAAAGCACTTGCTTGCGCAAGTGCTTTTTTCTGTGACGTGTGTCCGATTTAGATGCAAAGCCGTGTGGCTGATTTAGATGCACGCCGATTTTGCAGAGGGTATAATATTCCCTTGGCGATGATGGGAGTTGCACTTGATCGCTATCTTCCGGGGTGCTGTGCCATGCTTGCAAAAGAAGCCTATGTAAACAATCGAACAATTAAGGAATCATACCCAGTTCTTTCATTGCTTTGATGAAGATATCTGCTTCTCCGTGAGGATTTGCTTTTTTTGTTGCTTCAATATCGTACCACGCATATTCCAATCCATGAATGATAATTGGAATATCTTTGCCAAAATGCTGTTCTACATATCCCTCAGATTGTAATTTGCTTGCAACCTCGGAAATAATTTGCAACAACTCATAATGACCAACAGGTCCTTTGCCTATGTAATTGAAATTACTGTCATAGCAATCGTCATCTTCTTTTCCTATATCGGTAATGCCATTTTCTTTATACCAATTAAAGAGTAACGCGGTCATTTCGGGTTCTTCGTCAGGATCAATAATCGGTGTTTCATCTTGTCTCCAAAACGCATAATTCCAGCGTTCTTCATCATACAAATCAGCACCTTCGCAATCATCCTCTGTGTTATAACTAATTGCAAATGTGGATATGTTGCTATAATTTTTATACTGATACGCTTCGTTTGAATAAACAAAAAACGAGATGGCATAAATGCCGTTTTCTGACCATGTATCCATAATTGATTTGACTCTGGAATAGATTTTTTCTGAAATATTGGACATATGATTTACTCCTTTTTCTTTTATTATACCACAACTGTGTAAACATTTCAAGTCTTTCGCCGGTTCGAATCTGTCTACAGACCCGAAATGCCCGAAATGCATCTACAAAATTTCGTCACTTCGCGTCCCAATCACGCCGAAGGCGTGTATATCATCCGCAACTTGTTGCGGTATATCACCAACACGAAGTGTTGTATATCATCAAGCCGCAGGGAATACACGCTGGCGCGTGATGAGATACAGCCCCAAAGGGGCTGATGATATACGCCGCACTTCGTTCGTCAATGATATACCAAGCCTGCGGCTTGGATAAACAAAAAGAGAACTTTTGTCTACCAAAAGTTCTCTTTTTGTTGGCTGGGATGGCTGGGATCGAACCAGCGTGATGCAAGAGTCAAAGTCTTGTGCCTTACCACTTGGCGACATCCCAATATACTTGATTATAATATCATAAAGAGATTTTTTTGTCAATACCAAAGATTAAATTTCCCTTTTACCCTTTGGACTGATTTAGGATACAAATAACTTCCCTCCGTCAAAATGACGGAGGGAAGTATGTACACGGAACACAGCTGTTCGATAAATTATAAATTTTACGCTCTTTTGGTCTTTATCAATTCTCCTATCATTGCCCCGCCAATAATACAAACTGCACCAACAATTTGTATTACTGTCATTTTCTCACCGAGTAATAGGGCGGCAAAAACAACCGCTGACAAAGGTTCCAAATAACCGCATACAGCAACTGTTTGTACGGGAAGTTTTGCAAGTGGTGAAAAATAGAGATAACAACCAATTCCTGTGTTTAGAATACCAAGTATCAAAATCCAACCCCAAGCACTTGCAGGCACATTGATAATGAAACCTTGCTTAATTCCCGTAAATACCGCAACGGTCAAGAAACTAACCACAAGTTGTATTACAGAGTTTTCCATACCACTGATATTTTTTGACTGCTTGTTGAGTGTTACCATAAAGAAATACATCACAGCTGACATTGTACCGCAGAATAGACCCCAGGGATTACTGTTGCCGACTGCATTACCATTTACAAGAAAAATACCAACAAGTACGGTCGCAAAACCCAATAGTTTAGGTGCAGTCAGTTTTTCACGAAAAATAATAGGCGATAGTATCATCACAATAACAGGGCCGCAATAATAAAGGAGCGATGATAAACTCACACCTATTTGTTGATATGCTTCGTATAGGAACATCCAACTTGTTCCCATCGCAATACCAGACAGAACAATAAAGATGGTATCCTTCTTGTAGGTCTTAATATGAAACTTACCTTTACCAAGTAAAAATAGAACAATCAGCAAAATACTGCCAATTAGTGTACGGAGAAACACGATTTCATAACTATTCAGTGGTATATGACTTGCCACTATTCCGTTAAGGCCAAACAGCAATAATGCTGATATGTATTTAATAAACGCTTTTCTATCCATAGGGGGCATCCCTTTCAAATTCTTATTTATCGTTCAGCTTACTTTATCATATTTCCCTGTTCTTATCAATACTTGGTGAAATTGCAGGAGTTTAAAAGCGTCAGTCCAAAAGTAAAAAGGGAGGATTAAATTTCAATGCCTCAAGAGGCTCAAGCCGTCATACGACGGCTTGATTCTTTTCCTTTAATTCATTTTTCTTGATTCGGTGAAGCTCGATAAAGTAATAGGCAATAAACGATGCTCCGTATATAGCCATTTCGATAGACTGAACGAGTATTCGTCCGACCGCGCCTGCCTGCATAAGAGATACTGCAACGTAGGTTGCGGGAATCTTGAACGCCCAAAGACAGATAATAATCGTAAGAGCAGGCTGACGAACGTTTCCGTAGCCTCGGATACCTGCCGACAAGACGTTTCCGAATGCCCACACGAACGGCATTGTAAAGACGTAAACTCTGTAAACCCTGAGTATGATTTCGATAATATCCGCCTCCTTTGTGTAAAGCAGAACGAATTTATCAATAAACGTAAGCGATATAAAGCTGAAGCCCAAATGTATTGCGGTGGCAACAAGGGTTATGGTCATTGAAAGCTTAAGTGCGTGAGCATTATCCCCTGCCCCCTTATATCTGCCCGAAACTATCTGAGCAACGAGTGCGAGAGCGTTTGGAAGAATGGTGAGCATAGACTGCATTGAAACGGCGAGTGTATAGCCCGTAACCTGCATATCGCCCATATCGGCAAGAATCTTACCGAGAAGCATTCCTCCAAGGCTTGAAAAAAAGGTCTCGGCGCACATAACGATACCGTATTTAAAGATATCCTTCGAAGCCGTCTTGTCGATAAAGTGCTTGAAATCAAGCATACATCCGTTAAACACGCCCGTTTTCTTAACGATTACCGTGCAGACGACGGCTGAATAAAGCTGAGAGATAAGACTTGCAACGCAAAGACCCAAAATGCCCATATCGAAAACGAGCATAAAGAGTGCCTTGAAGCCGAGGTTGACGATAGCGACCGACATTGATATCAAAAACGCGCCCGTCGTATTAAGGCTTGAGCGCATAATACCGATACAGTTGGTCTGATAAAAGGATATCGGGAAGCCTATTGCTACAAACACGGTATAAATACGCCCGAGCTTAAAAAATTCTTCGGACATATTCGGATATACGGCGCGTAAAAGAGGCTGACCGAACAGTATTGCGGAGGCGGTTACAAGCAAAGCAATTGAAATTCCGAGATGCATTGAGGTGGTAAAAAGCTTTCTTGCCTTCTCGGTATCACCGCCACCCATAGCGTGACTCATAAGTATGGCACAGCCCGAGGCAATACATCCGTAAAGCGCACCGGGTAAGCCGATTACCGACGAAACAAGCGTGGTAACGTTGATAATATTGGTATCAATATTAGACGATACCATATTTGAGATCATAGCAAGAAATACAGACGCAAATTGCTCAGCGAAAATGGGTATCAAAAGTGTGATGACGAGAAAATAATCGGGATTTAAAACACGTTTTCCACGAGTATCCATAAAGCACCTCGACGCAATGGTCAATATTGTTTTTCTCTTTGTCTTGAATATACCCTAAACGCGCAAATTTGTCAATGGGTTTAAAGAAATTTATCGCAAAAAAGTGACTGTTCTCACCTATCTTAATCTATACATACACCCAAGCAAAGAAAACGGCAAGGTCGTATTAAATGCAATTACTCAATATACAAAAAATGACGGGCAAAAAGCCCGTCAGATTTATCTTTTGATAATAAAATGCACAGGAAGTCCGTTCTTGAATTCGGGAGATACCTCGCCCTGAACGAGAGGCATAATCCACTCAAGACATTCGTCGGTAACGTTGTTCTTCTCGGGAGTGATAAATTCGAGAGGAACGCTTCTCACGGCGTTTGCAACCTTGTCAAGATCAGCCTCGGCGCATTTACAAACGTAAGGCTTTGTGGATACTCTCTCAAATGCAGCCATAGAGCCCGTTTTACCCGAAAGGGCAAGCTCAACCGCATATTTACCGACCGCAACGGACTCGTCGATATCGGTCTTTGAGGAAAGGTGTGACGCGCATCTCTGAAGAATGTTGATCTCAACTGAACGCACCTTACAGCCTATTCTTTCACGAACTATCTCCTCAAGCGTTTTACCCGTACCCGAAAGGTACTTATGACCGAAGGCATCCGTCTTTCCCGACTGAGAGGACTCACCGACGTAAACGCCGTTTTCATCCCTTACGCCCTCGGAAACCGCGACGACGATATTGTGTTTGGTCTTGAGAGCCTCCTTGACGTCGCTTATAAATGCGTCAACCGAGAAGGCGACCTCGGGCAAATAAACGAAATCGGGAGCGGTGCCGTCGGTAAGACGTGCAAGAGCCGAGCAAGCGGTAAGCCAGCCTGCGTCTCTTCCCATTATTTCAATGATGGTTACCGCATCGGTGGTGTAAACCTCGGTATCACGAATCATTTCCGCACAAGAGGTTGCAAGATACTTTGCGGCAGAGCCGAAGCCCGGAGTATGGTCGGTAAGAGAAAGGTCGTTGTCAATGGTCTTGGGAACACCGATAAAGCGGATATCGGAGTTTATTCTCTTAGCCCACACAGAGAGCTTATGAACGGTATCCATAGAATCGTTACCGCCGATATAGAAGAAATACTTGATTTCGTGCTTATCAAAAATTTCAAAAAGCTTCGTATAGGTTTCCGCTCCCTCGTCATCGGGCTTGGGAAGCTTCTTTCGGCAGGAGCCGAGCGCGGAGGCGGGAGTTAATTCAAGACTGCGGTGTGCATTCTCGTCGGGAACAACGTCAAAGAGTGAGCAGAAATGCTCGTCAAAAATCCCCTGAATACCGTAAAACGAACCGAAAAGCGTGTCAATTTTTCCACTTTCACGGCAAGCACGGATCACACCCGAAAGTGATGCGTTAATAGCGGCGGTCGGTCCTCCCGACTGACCTACAATAGCGTTAATCATATCGTTTCCCCTTTTCAGTGAGTTGTTTTTTGTCTGAGCTTTTTAAGCTCTTCGACGGAAAAGGTATAGGTATTTCCGCAGAATACGCACTGCGTTTCAATAGTCTTTCCCTCTTCTATCATAGCATCTATCTCTTTGTTACCGAGGCTTATGATTCCTCTTGCATAGCTCTCCTTTGAGCAATTACAACGGAACTCGGTATTTATCGTATCAAACTTTTCAAACTCAATCCCGTTAAAAAGAATGCTTGCGAAATCGTCTGCGGTCTTTCCCTCTCTCATAAGAGCCGTCACCGAGGTAAAGCCCTGAACGTTACGCTCGATAGCGTCAACCGTCTCCTCCCACGTACCCGGAAGAAGCTGAATTAAAAATCCGCCCGAGCATATACAGTTGGCTTCCCTTCCGACAAGGACACCAAGAGCGCAAACGGAGGGAGTCTGCTCACTCTGAGCAAAGTACTCGGTCACGTCCTCGGCAATCTCGCCGCTTACAAGCTCACACATTCCGACGTATGGCTCACGCCCTCCTACGTCACGCATAATGTAAAGCGTACCTCGACCTACTGCACCGCCGACGTCAAGCTTACCGTCGGGACGGCTTGGAAGGTCGGCAAGAGGATTATCAACGTATCCTCGCACGTTTCCCTCGTAATCGGAAACGCAGACGATTGCACCGAGCACACCGTCACCCTTGATGCGAAGAGTGAGCGAGTCGGTAGGATTTTTCATAAGAGAGCCCATAATAGACGTTGCGGTCAAGGCTCTTCCGAGCGCAGCGGAGGCTGTCGGAGAGGTACCGTGAATATCCATAGCCTTCTGCGTTATGACAGTTGTATCGGCAAATATAAGACGTGCCGAGCCGTCAGAGGTTATATAACGATGGATCTGTGATGTTATCATTGTTTCTTCCTTGCAATAAAATAATATCTTTCGGTATCCTCATCAACCGAGGCACCGTCAAAGTCGGCGGTAATGCTTACAAGCTCAAAGCCCGCCTTATCAAGACATTCCGTAATATCGGAAAGCTTGTAGGAGCGTTCGCACTGCTCCTCGTAATAACGGTCATACGCACCGTTATTCTCAACGAAAATGTTAATGTAAAACTTGCATCTGCGACTTCTGGTATTATATTCATTCTCCCATACGCAGAAGATTCCGTCCTCTTCAATGACGAAGGTATTATCCGCGTATAGCTTTTCAAACTTTGCGGGAGCGTTCATATCAAAGATAAACAATCCATTATTGTCAAGTGCCGTATACACACGGCAAAAGGCTGACAGAAGCTTATCCTTTGAAAGCAGATAGTTAAGACAGTCAAAGCAGGAAACAACCGCATCGTACAAATGAGAGACCGAAAACGAGGTCATATCCTGACAGGTAAAGAATATATCTGAGCGATTTTTTTCCGCCTTCTGACTTGCCTCAGCAAGCATTTCCGAGGAATAGTCAAGACCCGTTATCATATATCCTTTTTTTGAAAGAGCGATTGATATCTCCCCCGTACCGCAGCCGAGGTCAAGCACGCTTGCGCCCTTCGGTATATTTTCCGAAAGCCACTCAGCGTAAGCCTTGTAATCAGCCTCTCCGTTGAGTCTGTCGTAAAATTCAGGCAATACCGTATACTGTTCAAACACTATGATATCACCTCGTCGGCAATTATTACCTCAACGCCTGCCGCGATTGCAAGCTCCATAACCCTTTCGGGCGGACGTGAATCGCAAATTATGGTGGAAACGTCCTCGAGATTCGCAAAGGTGTACGGCATAGACTTATTGAACTTTGACGAATCAAGAAGGACTACGACCTTTTGGGATTTTTTCACAACGTGACGCTTGACGTCGCACTCAGACCAGTTTCCCGTCGTAAAGCCGTTGAACTCCGAAAAGCCCGTCGGTGCGATAAATGACACGTCGAAATCGCAGGAATCAATATACTTGTTAGCCTGAGTACCCGAAAGTGAAAGGTCAGTACGATTAAGAGTTCCGCCGATAATATTTATAACGACATCCTGATGTTTTAGAAGCTCAAAGGCAACGTGAGGACAGTTTGTCGTAATATTCAGTCGCTTTTCGGGAAGTGCCGAAGCAAGTGCCATCACTGTCGTTCCTGCGTCAAAAAATATTTTTTTACCCGCTGTAATATAGTTAAGAGCAACCACGGCAATCTTACGCTTTGCCATAATATTCTCACTGCGACGCTTATCAAAGGTATCGTCCATACTCGTCATCATAAACTTGACGCTTCTTGCACCGCCTCTGACCTTAACTACCTCACCCTTGTTCTGAAAGTAATCAACGTCACGGCGTATAGTCATAGACGAAAGCTCGGGAAAGCGAGCCTCAAGCTCCTTATAGGAGGTGAAGGGCTGTGAATTAAATATTGCTCTTATCGTTTCTCTTCTTTGTTTATACATTTTCTGTCTCCTGATTACTTAACACCGATAGGCGCCTTTTTCATAGGCGTATACGTGACTCCGTTTTCACACCGTCTTTTACCCGTTGCGACAAAACCGTAATGCTCGTAAATCGGCACGGCAAAATCTGTCGAATTAACGGTTATCGGCTTTTCAGGGTCAACCGTTTTCAAGAATCTGCCAAACAATACACGACCGACTCCGCGACCGACGTATCTCTCGTCCGCAAAATAGAGCAGCACGTGGTTTTTGCCTTTTCTTGCAATTACTCCGCAAAGCTTATCTCCGTCAAAGCATCCGTAAACGACAATGCTCTTATCATATGTATTCATAGAAAGCGAAAGCGCAGAAGTAACGTCGCGAAAGAACTCTACACCCTCCATAGTGTAGGTTGGCAAAACGTATCTGTAAAAAGACCTGAACATCAGCTTGGAGGCTTCTTCGAAATCCTCATCCCTAAGTATGCGCGTGGTGTATCTCATAGACCGTCCTTTAAAATGTTATTCTTTTTATATTTTAACACATATTTAATATATTTTCCATAGTTTTGTGGAAAAAAATAAAAAAAGTCTGCAAAAATCACAGACTTTTTTTGTGTTTCAAGCGTTTTATTAAGAGTACAAACAAAAAATACAGCAAATGGGCTACGATAACGGCGGAAAAATCAAGCCATACGTCAGCTACCGACGATTCTCTGCCCTTAACAAATAGCTGAAGTGTTTCATCCGTCAATGCAATTACAAGCCCGACAAACGAGGTGTAGAACGGATACCCCTTACCCGACAGATTCCACACCGTCGGAAAAAGCGAAAGCAGTGCACCCAGTACGAAAAATTCTATAAAGTGTGCGGCTTTTCTTATAAGGTGATGAGATATCTCAAGGTTGCCGTTATGTTGTTTTATAAATCCGTCAACAGAGGCAAGTACGTCCTGGCTCTTTTCACTCGAACGTACAGCCGAGGTCAAAGAGTTTGAAAATATGTAAGCACACCAAAGCACCAGTACGGTCACCCATAGAATACGGAAAACGGTTGCTTTATTTACTCTCATTTGATTTTACCGCTTTGAATGATGGGTGAAACCCTCTTGTATATAAGAAACGTGAGAACAGTATTCAAGAAGCCCTTGAAAAACGTAAAAGGCACATTAAATATCAGAATAACGTCGGATACCGAATCGACAGATGGAATAATTGCCGAGGACATACCGATAATTACGTTTATCGGCATAACCTTTTCATAAAAGGGATAAACGAGATAGGTGTTAGTAAAATAAGAAACGAAGGTTGCTGCAAGAAGTCCGCAGACGGCACCGATATATGCAAATTTTTTGTTTCTGTTTTTCTTGTATATCAGCCCCGCAACAAACACAAAGGTTGCGGAAAGCAAAAAATTGGACAGCTCACCTACTCCGCCCGTAGTTGTAAACGTAACGTTGATAAGATTCTTTATAAGAGAAACGACAACGCCGTACAGCGGTCCGAGTGAAAACGACGCAAGTAATGCGGGAAGGTCGGAAAAATCAATTTTCAAATAACTCGGTACAATAGGGATATTAAAGCTTAAAAACATCAGCACCGACGACAGTGCGGCAAAAAGTGCTACTACGGTTATCTTGCGAATGCTATCTCTTTTCATTAGGTCCTCCAGACCCGAGGCTGTGTTTCTTTCATCCGGACTATACCGTCGGTATCGGAATTTCACCGATTCAGGCATACGCCTCGCGGACTTTACCGCCGGTGGAGAATTTCACTCCGCCCCGAAACTTTTTTACGCTATTATTATATTGATTTGGCGTCCTATTGTCAATAGAAAAAACAAAAAAGCCTATCCCGAATTACTTCAAGAAAGGCTTATTTGTTCGCAAAATCATTTTTGCACTTTAAGAGCAAAGCTCCTCAATAAACTCGCATGCAGACTTTACAGCCTTGGTCATACGCTTTTTCGCATCGGGTCTTGAATTCATTTTAGAGGAAATAACCGCCCAAGCGGTACCTCCTATTAAAACTCCGAGCGCAAGTCCCTCTGCCATTTTGATGGTGCTCTTCATCGTGTCACTCCCCTTTTAATAATCTCACGATTATTATTGATTAATACACGGGAGTTTATTCAACCTCAAGATAGAAAATATCAAGCATTGCTTCAAAAAGCTTGGTTTCGTCAAGGGTTATCGTATTATACTTACCCATCGTTCCCTCTGTACCCTCAAGGGTTATGGCATCGGTATCAATATCCATACCGAGCATCTCACCTGAAAGCCATAAAATCTCGTCAAGCGTTAAAGAGGTGCAGGAATACTCGGTTATTTTATTATAAATATCAATAACTATAAGCGGATTATCCTTGATTGCCTTTTTAGCTGTGGGTATAAAGCTTTTCATATATTGCTTCTGGCGTACTCGTCTTGAAGCATCGGTAGTATCAAATCGAGGCACGATAAAACGGTGAGCATAGTTACCCTTAAGCAAGACCTTGTCTCCGATATTTGCCCAGCTTGGCATAAAGTCGATATTCGTCTCGTCGGCAACGACCTCAACACCGCCTATCGCGTCGTTGACAACGGGTATTGCAAGAGTATTCACCGAATACCAAGCGTGTATCTGCAAGCCGTAAAGCAGCTCCGACACCGCGTTGACGGTCATCTCAGCGCTCTTGACACCTCCGTCGCCAAATGCGTGAGACAGAGCAATCGGCAGGGTCTCAGTCCCGATAGGCTCGCCGTTTATGTCGTAAACCTCAATGCTGCAAAGCGTATCACGGGGAATGGTTATTATTTTAACGCTTTTATTCTCGGTATTGATACATCCAAGCCAGAGCACGTCAACCTGACCTCCGTCACCGAAAAGCTCACTTTCCTCAACGGGCTCAGCGGAATCTATTCCCATTAACAAAACATTTATCATTTTGTCGTTATATTTATATTTTTTACCGTTATACCGTACCGAATACTCCTGAGTATTTTCCTCGGGTGACTCGTCCTCACTCGGAGTCTCGGACACTACGGGAGGTAGCTCGGGCTGTTTTTCGGTTTCGGTAAGCTTCTGTCTTCCATTATCTCTCACAATCAGCACGGAAGCCGTTGCAATGATAATGAGAGAAAGAAATACGGTCAACAAAACTAATAATACTTTTTTCATTCTATTCTTCAACATTCACAAGACGGGCCGTTAGAAGAAAACGACCGTTGGAATTTCCTTTAAGGCAGGTTGACAGTGTAATTAATTTATCCTTGCTCCAATCAAGCTCAACGCCATCGAGGAAGCAAGCGCGGAAATCCACGATTGAAAAGGTTTCATCGCAAAAGCGTGCAAACTCATCGGGATGATTAAAATTATACTTAAACAAAAGATGCTCGTCCGTATACGGATAGGCGGCAATTATTTCGTAGGTTAAAATTTTTGAGGGAGTATAAATATAAATAATTCTGTTCTTATCAAAAAAGTCGGCATCTTCAAAATATTGAAGCTGAGCAAACATATCACCCGCATACATTCTGTGACCGTAAATCAAGGTGTTAGGGTCGCCAAAATCCTTTGAGTTATAGGTTTCGGTAAAAATACTGCCTGCTTTATACTCTTTATGGTCCCAGGTGTGATTAAGGTAATATGTGTTATCCTCATTTTGCAAAATGGGGTAATCAATATTCGTACCTGGCACCGTTATCCACGCATACACGTCGGTATTGGTTTCCCACAGCTTTTGAAAGTCAATCGGTATTTCAAGAAGAGACTCGGAAGAGCTTCCCTCGGCATCCTCGCTTGAATCATCCTCGGCAACGTTGAGTATGTCACGGGGCGGTACGGACGGAGACTGACCGAAAAAGGTATGAATAATAAAAGCCGCGGACAGTGCGATAAGAATGATGAAAACAGAAATCAGTATAACGTAGGTTTTCTTCGACATATAGGCTCTCCAAAAAAATCCTCACGGAAAACCGAGAGGATTTTTTAAAATTATTTATGTGCGAGATATTTCTTTGTCGTTAATGCAATGCCAAAGCCTGCAAGAGCAATCAAAACGGCGGGGATAACGCTTATCTCTTCTCCGGTAGGAGGAGATACGGGGGACTTACCAACGGTTACAGCCCATACGGAGCCGTCATCCTCGTTTACGTCGAGCTGTAAAGTAATATATCCGTTAAACACTCTTACGTGGTCTGCCTGTACCCATTTTCCGTTCTTAAGCTGTACAAGACGGAGCTCGGTATCCTCGGTAACCGTTGCAATGTCAATACGCATTGTAATTCTACCGTCCTTCAGGTCAACTACACGGATATTTTCAATGGTATAGGTACCGTCACCGTTAACGATATAATCACCGAGAACGATCTTGTTATCCTTGATCTTATCCTTTTTGGTATCAATTGAGAACAACTGAATAAGCTTCTGGTCCTCATATTCCTCACCGAGAACCTCACCAAGCTTTTCGTCGCTGAACTTATTGCCCTTTTCAGCGTCCTTGATCTGCTTACCAATCTCATGAAGGATACTTCCGTCACGAGCGTCGTGAACGTTGATAAGAGCGACGTACTCCTCGGCAACCTCCTCGGGAATCGTCTCGTCACCCTCAACGGTTGGAACTTCAATATCACCGACGGTAGCCTGATTGGTAACACTGGGTGCTGCAAGAACAGTTAAAACGCTCATAGAGATAAGAACGATTAAAAGTAAAGAAACAATTCTTTTCATAATCCACACTCCAAACACATATTTTCACCTGTATATTTGTTATATAAGTATAGCAAAAAAACTCTTAAGTGTCAAGAGTTTTTTATAACATATGAAATTGCACGCAGAAAGTATGCGGTTGCGTGTTAAAAAAGTCTTCCTTAAATTGTGAGCCTTGCGAACATCAATACTTTTTATATAATATTAACAGTTTAGTGTTGAAAAATACAAAAGCTTGGTATATAATGTTAATAACTTGAAAGGAGTGTATACACTATGAACAAAAGCTATAAAGCCATAATCACCGTTGCTGTCGTTATAATCGTAGCAGTCATTGCGGCAATATCCGTCGTTACTACCATCCCCGCAGGTCATACGGGTGTTGTTACAACCTTCGGTAAGGTATCGGAAACCGTGCTTCAGGAGGGTCTTCACTTCAAGATGCCCTGGCAGACCGTACACAAGATAAACAACCAGATTACAAAGCTTGAGGTAGAAACCGAGGCGTTCAGTAAGGACCTTCAGACCGTTTCCACCGTTATTGCCGTTCAGTACAGAGTTGACAAATCTAAATCCTACTCCATCTACAAGGAGGTAGGAGCTAACTACGAAATCATTCTCGTAACCCCTGCCGTCAACGAAGTACTCAAGGCTATCACGGCACAGTATACCGCCGAAGAATCGGTTACCAACAGAGTCGCCGTATCCGCAGGACTTCTTGAGGGACTGAACGGAAAGCTCAACGATATCGGTATTATTATCGAGGACGTTAACATCATCAACTTTGATTTCTCCGAGGCTTATATCAGCGCAATTGAAGAAAAGCAGGTTGCAGAGCAAAGACTTCTTAAGGCGCAGACCGAGGCTGAGGAAAAGAAGGTAACCGCTCAGGCTGAGGCTGACGCAAATCTCATTCTTGCCGAGGCAGAGGCTCAGGCAAAGGCTAAGGCAAGACTCATTGAGGCTGAGGCAGAGGCTGAGGCTAAGGAAATCGTTGCAACCGCCGAGTCTAAGGCAAACGCTCTTATCTCCGAATCGCTCAATCAGAACGTCATTGATTACAAGACGGTTGAAAAATGGAACGGTGAGCTTCCCGTTGCAACGGGTACTACTCCCTTTATAGACATCCCAAGCACGAGACAGTAAAAACTCAAAAATGAGTTTTCTCGAATAAATCATATGTTTTTGGCTCTGAACAAACCTCGCCGCTACCGTACACTCGTACGCTGACGGGCTTCGGTTTGTCCATTCCGGAGCATTTTTCCTATCTCCTGAAAAGAGGCTGTAAAAAAACTCTAACCAAGTTTTTTTACAGCCCCTTCTTTTCACTCAACGGCTATCGGAAACTGTATACTGTGTCTTACCTCCTCGGTGGCAAAGATGCGCCACTTACCGTAAAGGTTAATATCCACGGTTCCTTCGGTTGAGCCGTATTGATATCCGTAGCCTATACCGAAGTTTGACTGATTGTTCCGGGAGGGAATCTCCCAGCCCTCAACCGTTGACGTAATCTCGCCGTCGAGGTTACCGCATCTCAAGTCTGTGTTGTTATTGTGTCCCGTGTCATAATATAGCACCCCGTCAACCATAACCATAGGAACGAGATCCCATTTTTCCTCCTCGGTCTCATCGGAAAACACGTCAAAATAGCAATCGGGGGCAGGGTCACTCGTCATATAATAAATATCCCCGTTAACAGTAACGCTGGTCATACCGTTTTCAACAACTGTGCCGTCATCATACTCTATCCTGACGTTTATAAAATCACTGCCGGGATCAAGCACATTCCCCTCTACTCTTTTATCTATTCTGAATGAGCCAAGCCACTGAATTATTTCATCAAGGTGCTCACTGTCAACCGCCACGCAAGTCTCATCACGGTGTGTAAAAAAGGAAACGGATTTTATATTCTTCGTATCAAAAACTGTCTGATTTTTTTCAACCTCGGATATCGGCTCACCGATATCCGTATTATTCAGGGTACAGCCAACGAGCAAAAACACGCATAGTAATATCAAAGGTATTATTCTTTTCATTTCTTATTCTCCTCTTATTCTCCGTAAATAACAAGCTTGGTAATACCGTTTTCATCCAGATAAACGTCTTGGTCACCTCCAAGCTGAGCATACTTTGAGAAATTCACCTTCCACATACGCAGATTGTGGTCATAATATACTCTTTCGGTATCGTATTCAACGGTACATTCAAGACTTGCACGCGCAATAACGTCTCTGACTCTGTTTAACTCAACGGCATCGGTGTTAACGAAATCCTTATGACGAACGCCCTCGTTGTCACCTAAGCCCTTTGCGTATTTCAAAACAGTTGCATAAGAAAAATACATAGTGCTCGGACATTCGTTTATAAAGCGGTCGATATCCTCGTATCTTACGTCGATATATACGTTGTTATCGTATTCCGAAACGAGTCTTAAATACAACGGCTTATCATCCGTGCTCTCGCCTGCGACAAGCAGGTGAAAGTCAATATTTATCGGATAAAGGAGAATGTACAAATCTCCGCCAATCTCCTCACGGTAATACGGAGACAGCTCCTCCCAGCCAAGCTCTTCACCGTATCGGTTGACAAAGTCACAGAGCGTTGCCATATTAAGAGACGGCTGGGCTACCTCAACCTCGGGCTTTTCGGGAGCGTTTACCGTTCCGAAAACAAACGGGCTGTCGCAAAGGTAAAGAGCAAAGGCTTCTTCGCCAAGAGTACATTCAATACGCCACGCAGGGCTTTCGTTATATCCGGGGCTGTATCCTGAAGGATTGTCAAAGCCCTCCTCAACTGCCCTACCGAAATTTGTGCGCTCGATTATTCCGAGCGTTACATCGGTCGTAAGATAATTCGTCCTAAGATATTCAAGTGCGCTGTTTCTTAGAATTTCAAGAAACGCTTCGTATATTTCCTCGGGCGTATAAACGGGTACGTCCTTGCCGTTTATCTTATCAATAACAGTTCCCTTACCAACCTCGATAATTATATGCCATTCCGCCATATCCTCGGTGCACACCTCGGGAGAATGAGAGCTTATTGACACCGACGTTCCGTCAAGTACTCCCGCCACGCTGTGACGGATAGAGCCACTCCCCTCCTCAAGCACCGCGAGATAAATATCGTGAATCTTGAAATATTCCTCGTCGTATCCGCTTATGGCATCGACAAAGCCAACCGTGGAATCCGAGTATATTTTTTCTCGGTGACCAAGAAAATATATTCCGTTGAAATTCTCATAATAAAATTCAAGTGATTTTTCGGAGGTGACCCTTATAAGCCTCGGGTATTCAAAATTCTCGTTATAGCCGTCGGTTCTGATATACTGCACTCCGTAAAAGGACGGCTCAACGGCTTCGATACGCTCATCCTCCGAGGGTCTTATCGGAAGCTCGATTCTCTCGTTAAAATCATACGAACGGTAACACGAGCAAAGCAGCACCGCAGACAGAATAAGTGATAAAAACAAAAGCTTTTTTCTCATAGCTTCATCCTCCTTTTACCTATTAGACGAAAATAAGACAAAAAAGTTCCCGACGTTACAAAAATCACCTTGCTTTTCGGCAAGGCGACTTTTCTATCATATATCTATTTTTGAGCTTAATTCATCATAATACTTTACGTTGTCAACGTTGGTGGAATTGAAAATATTCTTAACGGAAACATTTTTGCATCTCGCATTCCACACGCCGACAACCGCATCCGAATATCCATTTTCAACATCATAGAAAACGTTTTCCACAAGCACGTTTTCGAGCTCGGTATGAGGAACTGATTCGAGGTCATCAATCTTATCCGGTGTTCTCATTTCACTATCCCGCAAAAGAAGTCTTATGTCATCATATTCCTCTCGGCGTGAAGGGTGATAAATAAAGACCTTACCCACAACCGAATAACCGAACATAACTGCATAACCGCCATCCGAATGCACGTGTATATTTCTTGCCGTAAGATTTTTAACACAAGTAGAAATATTAAGTGCAGAAAGTCCTCGTGAAAAGACGTTATTAACAGAAATGTTAAACATTTCACCAAGCTTGACTCGATTAGCAAAGTCCTTTCTATAATAAGCTGAACAATCGTCACCTATACGAAGAACCATTTGTGTTCTCGCATCGAGCCCCGGTCTGCCTACGTCATAAACACCGTCAATCGTAACGTTATATATTCTTTGTCCGAAATGACAAAGAATGCGAATGATTGAACACATATTGGAAATTCCACGTATATTCCTTATGATTATATCATGAATATCTCGGTCACGCCCTTCTACCCTTTCGGCCTCTTCATTATTAGGATTGGAAAGCGCAGTAAGTGCTACAAGGTCGTCTCCTATCTCCCCTTCAATATCCTCAACGAGAATATTACTACAGCCTACACGTAGATCAACTCCATCCTGAAAGCGCCATGGCTGATAGGCATCTATATGATGACGGTTAAGTCGGAAAGACAAATTTTTAACTCTTCCAAATCGGGCAAACATAAGCTCTATCGCCCAATATCGCTGATCATGAACACTGAATCCCGTTAAAGAAAAATCACGAACATTGTGGAGATAAATCAAAACATTTGAAGTTACGTGCGGTTTGCCGTTTTTAAGTTGGGTATACTCATCAAGTCCGTTAGGCTCGCCACCATCGAGTACAGCGTTTCCTATGCCCGTTATATGAATATTGCATTGCTCGTTTTCCTGAAGCAAGCCCTCGGGAGTACGTGCAAGAGCATTTCGAAACATATTTGAATACACTCCGTCAGCCATACGAAGATGGCTGTTATCAAGTACAATTTCAATATCGGAGGGCAATAAGATCGCAGTGTCTATAATCCATATATTTCGTTCTGTACGCTCGTTATATCTCGGGATAACAACCTTATTCAATCCCGTTCTTTTTGCCTCGTTTATTGCATTTTGTATAGATTCGGAATCGGTATTCCCCATAACTTGAGCAAGGTTGGGAGTGATAC
>JAFSID010000024.1 GCA_017439965.1 Clostridia bacterium
AAAGGTTCGCAAAGAGAAAGTGGAGGGACAACCTCCACTTCGAATCCTTAGATAAATTTTCCTTTTTATACTTTTTCTTCGCTTTAACACAAAAAACGCTCATCTTGCTTTCGCTTGATGGGCGTTTTTCGACAGTCTGAATCCGATGCATTTGCATCGGATTTTTGATTTGTTTATTCCTTTTCGATTTGTTTAAAAACGACGTTTGTCATATTAAGACCTGATACCGAGTCAGCAGTCATACATTGCCTTGCGTGAATGGTCACGTCTTTCATATGAATGTTACTCATTTTTCCTTGAGGGATACCGTCAATTGCTAAACCGATATCGGTATTTTCACAAAGAATGTTTTCAAAGTATATATTACGGAACTCGGGCATATTCAGGAACGGAACCTCGGGATCGTCTGTTGCCTCGCAGGAATATCTGAAGGTGAGACTGATGCCCCTCTTTCCTTTCTTTATGCTTAAGTTTTTGTATTCTATATTTTCAACCACACCGCCTCTTCCGTCCTTTGCTTTAATGCGGATGCAGTTTATGTTGTTCTCAAAGTCGCAATCGTGTGCCAGAATATTTCTTACAGATCCGGACATTTCACTTCCTATAACGATGCCTCCGCTCGTTGACTCTCCGACTCCGTGACAGTGACGGATAACTACGTTTTCACAAGCCTTTCCAACGTCCCAACCATCTTGATTTCTGCCGGATTTAAGACAAAACATATCGTCTCCCATAGTCTTGAGGGTACAGTTTTCAACGAGTGCCGTGTTGCAGGCGTCAATGTTAATTCCGTCGGTATTTGTAGAGTGAGTTTGATTTTCTATCGTTATACCGCGCACCGTAACCCTTTCACACCACGCAAGATGTACAGTCCAGAAGGGAGAATTGTGAAGATATATATCCTCTATGAGAATGTTCTTGCTGTTGAGTATCTGTACAAAAGGCAACCTCAGATAATCCTCGTCACGTCCGAAAATACGTTCTTCAACGGGAGTTGAGACCATCATCTTGTACAGCCTGTTTCTGCCGTCAAGACTGATTCTTGACCAATCCCACCAAGACTTGCCGTTACCCTCAAGTCTGCCCTTACCGGTTATGGCGATATTTTCAACATCGTTTGCGTAAATAAAAGGGGAGTAGTTGTAGCAGCGTACACCCTCATAGTTTATAAGCACGACGGGTAAATAATCGTTTCTGTCGGTCGAAAAGCTAACGGTAGCACCCTCCTCAAAGTGCAGGTTCACAAAGCTTTTCAAATGTATCGGACCGCAAAGCCAATTACCCCTTGGTATAATGACCCTACCGCCTCCGTTTTCATTTGCATATGCTATTGCCTTTGCAATTGCATCTGTACACTTTTCGTTTTCTTTTGCTCCGAAATCGGTTATTTTTACTTCAAGAGCTTTAAAGCTTGGAGGTGTTGGTAATTCAAATTCCTTAAAAAACATATATTACTCCTTTAATGTTTTTGTAATTATATAATATCCGAAATTAAATGTCAAGACCTTGGTTTTATTGACAATATAATGCGTGAATGGTATAATATTTAAGTCAGAGTGAGGTGTGAGCGTCTAATGGATTACGGTCTTCTTGTAACCGTTCAGGATACGGTAGGTTATGACTTTCGGGACATCGGCTTGTTAAATCAAGCGTTATTTCCTTCACAAAAGAATACTATCCTTATACGGATAGGCGAGAGCGCATTAAACACGGTAACGACAAGAATTTTGTGTCAACGCTTTTGCAAGCTTAAATCTGTTGACGCATCTTATGATTACAGAAATCCGCGTAATGAATACGAGCTTATAATAGGTGAGCAGACCTATTTGCGATTTTTTGAAAAGCTTTGCGGTAATTCGTATCTTTCCGCGCGTGTTGATTGCTTAGGCTTCTCAAAATTCATTAACGGTAAGTTGATTGACAAAAACGCAACGGCTGATTTGTTTAAGGCTATTGTCGGAGCCGTGGTCCTTGACTGCGGATGGGATTTTGAGATTTTGTACGACGTTGTCGATATAATGCTCTATCCGGATTTTGTTATCAATCAAACAGTCAACGTATTTTATGACCGTGTACTCTGCTGGACCTCAAAGGAGTTTAATGCTAATCCTCAGTACCGATATTTAGACACCTCGGAGATTAAGTCTTATACTCCGTACAAGAGCTTTACAATGCCACGAGAGATACAAAAGAGCTGGAGATACGTTTGTATAATGAGGCTCGGAGAATACGAAACTGAATTCAGAGGCTTTGGCGAGACGAGAATTGAAGCGCGCAAAAATGCCTACGAGGTTGCATACGATCATCTCAAGGACAAAGGGCTATTGCCGGGTCCGAGTACGGCAATCGGTAAGCCTGACAGAGCATATGCCCGCTCTCAGCTAAGAGAATTGTACCGAAAAGCCTATATCGCAAAGCCGTTATTTGATAGTTTTGCTATAACTTCTTCTCGCGGTAAAGGTGTTTGGCGTTGTAGTTGTCATATAACGGATGATTCTCGTATTTGGTGGGGTGACTTTGATTCACGGCGCGAGGGAGAAGCGAAAGTTGCGTACGATATGCTTTGTGATTTGCTTAAGGATAATTGATTTGTAACGGAGAAATAAAATGAAAAGACCTTATATTATTTGCCACATGGTTACCTCGGCCGACGGAAAGGTGACAGGAGATTTTTTGTCCTCGTCAGCATGCGAGCGTGCGACTGAGATATATTATGAAATCAATCGCGAGTATAAGCGTCAGGGCTCGGGCGGATTTATCTGTGGACGAATTACTATGGAGGAGAGCTTCACGGGTGGCTGGTATCCCGACCTTACTCGATATGAGCCGACAGACTCACTTGAAAGCTGTTTTTTTGACAAGACTTGCGGTTATTACGCTATTGCCTTTGACCCGAAAGGTAAGCTTGGCTGGAAGTCGAACGTTATTAATGACAGTGATGAGGGCTATGACAACGCACATATCGTCGAGGTCTTAACCTCTCAGGTCGATAAGCGTTATCTTTCGTATTTGAGGGATATGAAAATATCTTATATAATCGCAGGAGACAGTGAAATTGACGTTGAGCTTGCTTTGAGCATTATTGATGAAAGTCTCGAGTCGGAGTTTTACCTGCTTGAAGGCGGAAGCATAATAAACGGAAGCTTTTTAAGAGCCGATTGTGTTGACGAATTATCTCTTGTTCAAGCGCCCGTTACCGCTTATGCCGATTCAAAGCCCTTGTTTATGAACGGTACCTTGCTTGAATTTAAGCTTGTTGACGCTGAGGAGGTTGACGGTGTTCTCGTTGTGCGATATAATGCGGTAGGGCGACAGTGTTGAACCGAATAGCATTAATCGAAGAATTTTTAATCATAGTTGATTTCGTAAGATATATTATCGTTAATGAGGTGGACGAAATGAAAGAGATACTATACGGTAAAGAAATGGCAACCGGTATAAATTATTTCCTTGAAAGTGATGTCATAATATGCAGATGTAACCTTTTGTCATTGAAGGACTCAAAGCTTCGGATATTTACAGCAGTCGGTAGCGCTTTGCCCGTGCCGAGAGGCTCTGCTTCGTTTGTCAATTTTGAAACAGGAGAAATGGGAATGTACGGGGGTATTATCGAGACCTCGTCGGATATGACGGTGCGGTATTCGCGCCCCATCGGATTTAAAATATCCGAAGGTCATGAATACGTGATTGAAATGACAAAGCGTGACAAGAAGCATACGCTTAAGATTACCGATGCATATACCTTGGAAAGTGATACTATGACCGTTATGCCCACCGATTCAAACGACGTCGGAGAGCACTGGGGACAAAGAAGCTATTCCGTGGACGGTGGTGTAACCGTGAACAGCTTCCGAAACTATTCACTTGAACCGTATAAATGCAGACTTTTGATTATAGGTGACAGCTTTATTGAAGGTGCATCTGTTTTTGCAAATCAATCCGAGCGTTACTGTATGAAAATGAAAGAGAAGCTAAATGGCTCGTGCGCCATCAGCGGATTTGGAGGCGCAAGTACCGAGCAGGTAACCGCTTTTTATGAAGACTACTGCAAAACACTGTTTATGCCCGACTACGTATTACTTGCTTGCGGTACAAATAATTTGGATTACAGCACCTGGCTAATTGCTGAGCAGAAGCTTATTGCATCGGTAAGGGCGGCGGGCTCAATTCCTATTTTAGTTACGATCACTCCAAGATTGGATACTGATAATTCTGAATTTATCAAGCGAACAAATGCGTGGATTCGTGATTGTAGCAATGAATTATATATTGATATTAACCGTATAACTACACTCAATTTTGATGGAAAAACTATGAACGAGGGGCTGTTTTGCGACGATAAGGTTCATCCGTTACCGTTTACACACGAATTGATTTTTAAAAGAGCACTGCTGGACGTTTCGGAGGTTTTCTGCCTTTCGGCAAATTAAAGCGTTTTATATATAAAAAATCCGTTGAACGATATTCAACGGATTTTTTCTTGTCATTTTAATTTATCAAAAGCCTTTATCGTTTGCTTAAGACCGTAGTTTGCCATACCTTTTTTACTGCTGTAATACGATTGGAAGCTGTTCTTGTTCAAAAGAATCATTTCGGACAGGAAGTTTGAGAAGCCGAAATGGTATACGTAGCCGAAGTCGTAAACGGTATTTTCGATTAATATATCAAGCACCTCTTTTGATTCGTTGTCTCTGAGATATCTTGTTTTAAGTGCAATTTCGTATATAGTCGGTGTCCAGGTCTTCCAATTCTCTGCCGACAGTGCTTCAACTATCGTTCCGACAAACTCTGTGTCCTTGCAGGTTTTAGGGATGGCTAAGACTGTCTGCCACTCACTTGACATCGTTTTGTATTCCTTCTGCGTTTCGTCGTATTTGGGGAAGGGAAGTATTCCGTAATCGTCCTCAAAGTTGCGAAGGTCTTCGGTGAGTACCGCACCGAGAATGTTATGAGTGAAGATGGCTTTTTCGTTATAGAATAGCTTGCAGGCATCGAACTTTCTTGAGCCTTGAGTGAAATCGCACCATACACCGTTTGTATTGTAGCACAAATCGTAAATGCGATTTACGATGGTGTCTATTTTATCCGACTTAAGAGATATTTTCGGTACGCCCTCCTCGTTCTTTTTGCAGATAGGATTCTCAAAAGCGTATATCCAGGTCATAATGGCGTTTGAGCCGAGCTGTGTCATTCCGTAAAAGTCACCGTCGTCACGCTTGTCGTTGCCGTTGTCCTTGTAAACGTCTGCAACAAGCTCTAAGAAATAATCGTAGGTCCAATCACCGCGAAGCACTACGTCGTAAAGGTTTCCAAGCTCATATGCCTGCGCAAGGGATTTATTGAACATCAAACAGAAGGTTTCCGTAATTGCAGAGTGGTTAAGATGTGATACTGCAAGAATGCATTTGCCGTCATAGGTCAGCTCCTCACTGTTTGATTTGTACCACCACGGCTTTGAAAAGTCTACGTTTTCAATGTCGTACCAATTGAGAAAAAGTCCTTTTTCGACAATATTGCCCGTTTCAAGAAGGTGAGACATCACAAGATCAAACTCGTCCGAGCCTGCAAGCACCGTCTTTGCAATATAATCGCGCACCTCTATGTAGTCACCCGTGTAAACGATTTCTACGTTTGTGTTGAAGCGCTTTTCAACGGTATCGGTTACGGAAAAGGTCGTATCTTTCAAAAGATCTCCCTTGTTGCGCTCTTCATCCTCGATGAAGATTTCATCGGGATAAAGTGCAACGACCCTGAAGGGTCTCCCGCCGTAATCCACTGTCTCAAGACCGTCGGATACAAGACTGCGCTCGTAGTATATGGAGTCCTCTTCGTATTTTTTAACTTCGTGATTGTTGCCCTCAACAGCGTTAGGCTTTTCCGTGCAGGAATAAAGCGTAAAGACAGATGACGATAACGCTATCAGGAGAGCCAGAGCGAAGGATATAGTCTTTTTCATAATTGCTTCCTTATATTCTCGTTTAATAGAATTAGCTTAAAAAATTGTATCACATATGCTTTGAAATGTCAATATTGTACCGATTATGGTTGATAAGAGTCTATTTTTTGAGCGTAAGGGTGTTTGATCAATATAAAAACAGACTTGAAATTCTGTGTGCCGTATAACAACAGTTAATTTATCACTATGCAATTTTGCTATGTTAAAAAAATCCGTTGATTTTACTCAACGGATTTTTGTTTTACGATTAGCTTGTTTTTATTCAACCTCTACGTAAGCCATGTTCAAGCACATTGCTGTGACGAATTCGTAGTCATCGTGATAGACCGTACATTCTCCTGCGCCTTCGCCGTATACCGTTATTACGTCACCGGGAATAAACCTTTGTTGGTTTTCTAAGAGACAGTCACGGACTATGAATTTATACTCCGAGCCGTCTTGAGCTTCGCAAAGATAGCAAAAGTAGTCTTTCTCGTTGTAATAGCTGTCCACGTAGTTTACCGACCTGTCAATTTTAACCCTCACCTTTACGTAATCGCCTTCGTATCCGTCGGCTGAACGGTAAAACTGCTCTGCGGTAATATCCTCACACATTGCAACGTATTCACTTCTTGAAATTTTGTCGTTTACAGGTTTCTCAAACGTACCGGATATACCCGAAATAATGCGTCCTATTCCAAAGGTGGATATTACGATAAGAATCGCAGAAAGCGAAATGGCAACGATCTTTTTCCACTTTTCGTGAGGGCTGGTAATAATCAGAATCGCGGATATAATCGGAGAAACTATCATCATAAAGACCATAAAGCCCCAGGTGTGATACCAGGATATAAACGTCACTCTGCTGCTGCCGGAATTTTTTCGTCTCTTTTTTTGCTTGACAGCAGGACGATTGCCTGCTCTCATATTCTGAGGACATTCTTTATTGCATATAGGACAATTATCACCGTCAAAAAAGCACTTACAGTCAGGACATTGATTAAGGTCGGGTCGTTCTGCTCTTTCATCCTCGGAAAATGAACCTATTAATTTTCCCATAGATTTACCTACCTTTCTAAGCTTTACCGTATTTTATCATAATAAAGACTGTTTGTCAATTGATTATTAAGCTATGCGTTATGCGTCGTAATGCATTTCAAAAAACTACAACCGTAATCAAAATCAATCTACCGAAATCTGCGTAGCAAATTGCGTAACAGCCATCCGAAACTGCGTGGCAGGGAAGAGAAAAGAGCATTTTGGACAAATACCAAAAAGCTCTAAATTCATCTATATACAAAACAAAAAGGAGACTCTTACGAATCTCTTTTTATGGCCTGAGTGCAAGACTTGAACTTGCGGACTCTACCACCCCAAGGGCGACTTGAACATTTTTTGGTCATTTTATCTTTTTTCAGACCTTTCCGCTACGGCAAAAATGACCTTTCGCGCTCTCCTGGCATCTTGTCTCCATGTGTTCCAATCGTGTCTATGGTCGTGTATGTGGTCGTAAAAATCCGCTCCCAAATTGATGCCTTCGGCCTCAGGGGAGCGGATAATTTTTTATTAAGATTAGTGGTCAACCAATGTGGTCGCTCTCGCAGTTTCAGTCCATCAGAGTTGTCGTATTTTAACTCTTCTTCAGCCATTTGTCAAGAGGTTCAGCAATTAAAATTTGCACCACAATAGACAAAGAAAAGGCTTTGGGAACTGATAAGTTAGTGCCAACATCAGCAGCCCAAAACCGAGTATAATTTTGTTGAAATAATTATAAGATCGTTGAATTCATTCGAAATTCCTATTGCAATTTGTCAGAAAAAGGAGTATAATGTATTTGTATAAAAATACTTTTTATGAGGTGTAACATGGCTGCAAGCTATAAGAAACTTTTTAAACTGCTCATCGACCGCGAAATGAAGAGCAAAGAGCTCGCTGCAAAGGCTGGTATCAGCCCGGCAACACTCGCAAAGATGAAAAAAGACGGAGCAACAGTGTCGAGTGATGTGCTGGTAAAGATATGCACGGCGCTTGATTGCAAGTTGGACGATATCGTTGAAATAGTACCTGAGAAGAATTAATAAAGGAGCCAATAATTATGGCGAGATGTTTGTATAATAGCGACTTCGCAACGTTCTTATATACAGATTCGGCTTCGATATACAGAATATTAGATGACAATTACCATGGCGAAGCACTGACCACAACAAGAGATGCGTGGAAAGCGGAAATCGACATTATGAAGAACGTGTTTTCTTCACTTAACAATGTTTATGGCCAAATTATATTTGAATACGATATTCCTCGTCTTGGCAAAAGAATCGACGTTGTCCTCCTTTATCGCGGTGTTGTATTCTGCCTTGAATTTAAGGTTGGTGAGTCAAAAATTCTCGAAATGAATATTGACCAGG
>JAFSID010000025.1 GCA_017439965.1 Clostridia bacterium
CCACGAAAAACGGTTCGCCGATAGGCGAGCCGTTTTTTGTGTTTTATGTGGTATTTCCTGTGTGAAAAATGTAAAAGCCTGATTGAAATTACTTTTTGGGGAAAACTCTTGCATTAAAAAGCTATTCGTGATACTATATAATAAAGAATGTAGGATGTCGAAAAGGCAAAAAGCCTTTTCGAAGCTGATATATCAGCCTCCCCAAAAGCAAATTGCTTTTGGGACTACATTCATTTGAACGAAAATCGACAGTTTTCTCAAAGAAAACTGTTAGCAAAACAAAGCTTTGCTGTCGAAATTCTTGAATTTCGACTTTCGATTATCGTTATCACAGTATATGTTGGATAATTGAGCTTGAATAATCCTACGATATATTAGTAATAGCAGATTGCAATGAAAATATACGAACACGTACTTTTGACCGAAGGAATTGGACGGTGAATAAAATGGACATAAAATACGCAATATTTGATATGGACGGAACTCTCGTTGACTCTCTTATGATTTGGGAGGTTATGTGGTCAAGACTTGGTGAGAAATATTTAAACGACGGTGGCTTCAGACCGTCCGTTGAGGATGATAAGGCGGTGAGAACTCTGACTCTTGCCGATGCAATGGAACTGATACACAAAAAATACGGTATCGGAGAAAGCGGTAAGGCGCTTCTTGATGCGGTTAGCCTTTTAATAACCGACTTTTACCGAAATGACGTTCAGCTCAAAAGGGGAGCGAGGGAGCTTCTTGATACCTATCTCGCAAAAGGCGTTAAGATGTGCATTGCCTCCGCAACCGATATCGGATGGATAAAAATTGCAATGGAGCATTGTGATATTGAAAAATATTTCGTATCGGTTATATCCTGCGCGGATATAGGCAAGGGTAAGGATAAGCCCGACGTATTCCTGAAGGCGTGTGAGGTGCTCGGATGCAGTGTTGACGATGCTTGGCTTTTCGAGGATTCTCTCGTTGCCATTCAAACTGCAACCGCAATGGGGATGAAAACGGTCGGCATTTACGATCGCAACAACTACGGTCAGGACAGTATCAAGGCTCTTGCTACCGTGTACGTTGACTGTGATGAGAGCATTGATAAATTGATATAATATCGCTTCAGACGGAAGGAAAAATAGCCTTCCGTTTATTGCTGTGCAAATATCCCCGAAAAATATTGGGAATTTTACCTTTTTGCCTGAAAATATTACATTTTTCTATTGATTTTTCTTGCTATTTTTGATAGAATCTCAACAAGGAACACAGAAAGGAGTATAATATGGATATCGTTGATTTGAAAATACTCAAATGCCTCAAGGAATATTCAAGAATGAACGCTACCGCAATCGGTGAAAAAATCAATCTTTCCACCTCTGCGGTTATCGAGAGAATTAAAAAGCTTGAAAACGACGGCGTAATAAGTCAGTATACCATTCTTATCAATCACGAAAAGATTGACAAGGATATAATTGCTTATATATCCGTATCCATCGAGCATCCGAAGTTTGACACCAATTTTCGTGATATGGTCAGACTCAACGACGAGATAGTTGAATGTCACTATATTACGGGTGAATACGATTATATATTGAAGGTGGTTACCTCAAGCTCAAAGTCTCTTGAAAGTCTTCTCAACTACGTTAAGTGTATTCAGGGAGTAAATCTCACGAAAACGCTTGTTGTTATGTCCACGATTAAAAATGAAATATCCTCGCTTCCTACTATGGTCGAGGAACAGAAATAAGGAGAAAAAGCTATGTCACAGTGGTACAAAAAAAGTTATTTCAGAAACCTCGTTGATATGCATATCCCCAGCGGAGAGCAGAATCTCGAAAATTTTGACGCGGAGAAGTATGCAGAGTGTATGGCGATAGCGGGTGTTGATACCGCCTACGTTTACGCTTCAAACTGTCTCGGTCTCTGCCTCTTTCCCTCAGAGGTAGGATTCCGTCATACGATTACTTATACGAGAGATATTTTCGGTGAGACCGTTGCCGCGCTCCGTAAGAGAGGCATCCGTGTCGTAGGCTACCTCAATAGCTGGTGTGCTGAGGGCGCAAGACGTCATCCCGAATGGCAGATCACCAATGCAGGAGGCGGTCATGCAGGTGACGCAGGACGCTTTGCTACCTGCTGTCTCAACTCTCCCTACCGCGACCTTTTCCACAGCCTCGTTTATGAAATGGTCTCAAAGTATGATATCGAGGGTCTTTGGGTAGATATGATAGGCTTTTATATGCCTATTTGTGTCTGTGATTGGTGTAAGGCAAAATACAAGGCCGAAACGGGCTATGACCTTCCCACTACTATAAGCTGGACAGACCCCAACTATCTCCGTTACATTCAGTTCAAGTTTGATACGGTTTCTACCTACGCTCAGGGAATTACAGATGCGGCACACCGCGCTAAGCCCGATATTACTGTATCTCTCCAGTGTGCAAGCTGGTCCAACTCCTACCTTACGGGTCTCGGAAACGATTACTTTGCAACGATGGATTACGTTTCGGGCGACTTTTACGCTGACCGTGACGCAACCGATATCGTTTGCCGTCTCCTTCCCAACCTTTCTCAGAATAACCCCTTTGAGTATATGATTTCCCGTGCTCCCGACCTTGCATATCATACCGCAATCAAGGACAAGAGCGAAATTCTTCTTCAGGCTTATACGGCATTCCTTTGCGGAGGTAGCTTCCTCTTTATCGACGCTATCGACCCCGACGGAGGACTTAACGTTGAGCTTTACAAGATGATGGCAGACGTCAAGCGCGAGCTTGAGCCCTTCTTCAAGACAATTGATTATGAGGCAAGCGTGCTTCGTGACGTTGCCGTATATATCAACTTTGATTCTTATACCGACCGTCGCTCAGAGAATAGACCTGCGGCAGAGCTTGGTAACTTCTGCGGAGTTATCCGTGAGAAGCTTATGACTCTCAACAAGGCTCTCTCCCGTGCGCATATCGACTACGATATCCTCACCGAGAAGAATATCGACGAGCTTTCGCGCTATAAGGTTATAATCCTTCCCGACCTCTACCGTATGAGTCAGAGCGAGTGTGAGAAGATTCGCCGATACGTTGAAAACGGCGGACGCATCTTCGTTACGGGCTGTTCGTCCGCACTTTCCACCGACGGCACCAATAAGGATAAGTTTATGCTTGAGGACGTTCTCGGCGTTAAGTATAATAAGTTCGTTGACAGAGTGCCCGTATATATGGCTCCCACCGAAAAGGGACAGAAGTTCTTCGAGCACTTCAACGAGACCTATCCCGCAATGTTTACCGAGGCGGCTGTTACCGTTGACCTTGCAGCTGATTCGGCAGACGTGCTTGCAACCGTTACCTATCCCTTTACCGATGCGCGTAACTTCCACCGTTATTCCTCGGCTATCAGTAATCCTCCCAGCGAAAAGACCGATATTCCCGCACTCGTTTATAACAAGTACGGCAAGGGCGCTTCTATGTACTCCTTCGCTCCCTTCGAGCGCTCAAAGACCGTATGTAACTACGATATTTTCGCAACCCTTATCAATTCTCTTATCAACGAGAACGGCGGTGCGATTTTCGAGACCGACGAGTGTCAGTATCTCGAGCACGTTATCCGTCACAGCGAGGAGAAAAAGCACTATACAGTATCTCTTCTCAACTATCAGAATACCAAGAAGATTGCACCTCTTTACAACGTGTGCTTCTCACTTCTTCTTGATATTGAGCCCAAGAAGGTCTATACTAACCTCGGCACTGAGGTTAAATGGGAAAAGCGTGACGGCAAGCTTTACTTTGACGTTGCAAGACTTGATATTTACGACGTTATTTATATTGAATATTAATAAAATTGTGCCTTGCCTGATAAACGGGCAAGGCACTTTTTAGCGTTTTGAGTCAAGACAAATTGACGATATTCAAACGCCGAATACCTCAGATGAAAATAAAAGCGGTGCTTTTAGTTCTGTCGACCTTGGGTATAAAACCGTTTTAAATCACGTGTATATGTAGTATCCGAATAAATATGGCGGGGTATTGTGATTGAAATATTATAGTATTATTAAAACTTTTATGATATAATTATAAAAATATCATTTCAAGCTCGAACCAAGATTCAGTTCTTACGACTATATAGGTGAACGTTCAAAAGCATTCCGGAAAGCAGGTATTTTTATGACAAATGATGAAATCATTGAATATTATGATTATCTGATAAGACTTGCGATGACAAAATGCAATTCGCAAAATGATGCCGAAGATCTTGTTGGGGATACAATGCTTGCGGCTTTTGCCTATATGCACCGTGGAGGAGTAATAGAACATCCAAAAACTTGGCTAAGCAATACGCTTTGCCACAAGCATAACGATAACCTTAGAAAAAAATATCGCACACCCGTTACAATATGCTTGGACGAAAGTATAGAGGTGGCGGAAGGCGAGGATGAAGAATATTTCACTTCGGAAGAGGCTTCAAGGATTCGCAAGGAGCTAAATCATCTTAGCTTTATTACACGCGAGGTCCTGATACGCTTTTATTTTGGAAATCAAAGTGTTTTGGATATTGCTGAAGGGTTGAATATTCCCGAGGGTACGGTAAAAAGCCGTTTGTCCGCAGGTCGCAGTCAGATGAAGAAAGGACTTGAAGCTATGGAAACAAGAGAAAATTATTTACCGGGAAGATTAAATCTTTCTTTTGGTGGCTCGGACGGACTCAAGGGAGAGCCTATATCCCTTGTAGAAGAGGATTTGATTGCACAGAATCTTTTGATTCTTGCATACGATAAGCCCATAACGATTGGAGACCTATCAAAAGCGATTGGGATTCCTGCTGCTTACATTGAGCCTATCGTCAAAAAGCTTGTAGACGGCGAACTGATGGTACAGACGGATAGCGGAAAGGTGTTTTCGGATTTTATTATCAGTAAGGCGCAGGATATTCTGAAAAATTTCGAATCACAGAAAAAATTCGCTCACAAGCATTTTGATAGTGTATGGAGCATTATCGAAAAAATGTCCGATAAGATTTCCAAAATGGATTTCGTAAAAAGTATGGATAGCGAGGAAAGAACAAAGCTTGATAGATATGCCGTTTTGAAGGTATTGCAAGATTTTGAACATTTCGGGAGCGGCAAGATTGAATCTCCCAAGTTTCCGAAGCGAAAGGACGGCGGCTGGTGGTTTGCACAAGCAATAGCCTTCGATGCAGGATACAATACAAAGGAGTATATGGAAGCGTCAGAATATTGTATACACGGAGGTCATCGCACGTCCGAAGCATTATCCGTTGGACGAACAAAGCGTATCCGCTTATATGAGTTTGACACTACACTTTGGGATAGCCCTCATCGTTACGGAGGTGCATATGAACTGTATTTCAAGCATATCATTCCGCTATTGTGGAGTATATACGACGGTGTTTCTCTTGAAACGTCGGATATACCGAACGAATTTATTTCATATATCCCAACTCTTGAACAGCTTGGTGTGGTAGGACATACAGAGGATAAGCTATGCGTTAAAATTCCTATATTAAAGAAAGCGGAATATGACGAAATATGTGCGGTGATTAAAAATGCGACCGAAGAAATTAAAGCGGCGATAGGGGATGAATTTGCGGATTTTATCGCTTCTTTGAAAACGGCTGTTCCCAAGCACCTTACGTCAGTTCCGGAGCTCTTCAGATATATGGAAGCAACCGCTTATTTTGTTATGTCTATCGTCAGAGAGGCATACGGCAAAGGCTTGCATCTGAAGGATGTGGATTACTGTTGTCCTCCTATGGTGTTGGTTTATGAGGAGTAAGGTTAATGGAAAGCGCAGTGCAGAAAAACGGGAGTTTGAAAAGCCGTCAGAAAATTGCTGTTGTGAAGTAATGCTTCAACGATAAAGCTTAATCGCCGAGAGTAACCAAGCATTACTCTCGGCGGTTTCGTCATAGACTTATTCGAAAATTTATGATATAATTTCATAAAATCACCTATCCAAAATGATTTTTATGCACTTAAAGGGTGTAATTGCAATTACGGAAAAGAAAGGAGAGAGTTAAAACGGACACGAATAAGATAACAGAGTACGTAGAACCGATTTATCGGTTTTGCCGTAAACGTCTGTCTGACAGTTATGATGCCGAGGACCTTGCAAGTGACATCATATATCATATCCTCGACGGTATGAATAAGTATAATATCAAATCCTTTGACGCATGGGTATGGAGAATAGCGCATAATCGCTATGCACGTTTTATAGACCAACGCAACAAAAACAGAATGATATTATCTTGTGAGGATGAACTTTTTGAGATTGCGGACACACCTATCGAAGAAGGTGACAATCGTTATGACAGTGTTTTTCGCTGTTTACACACTCTTTCAAGTGAGTACAGAAATATATTTGCGGATCATTACGTCAGAGAGTTATCTGTCAAGGAGCTTTCGGAAAAGTATTCTCTCCCCGAAACAACTGTAAAATGGCGTCTGAATGTAGGACGCCAAAAAATCAGAGACAGGATAGGAGACGAAAAAATGGATAAGGTATATGAAAGAATTAACTGGAATACTACAATATGCAATGGAAATATGGATTCCCATACATATCTTCGCACGCAAATTGCAAGAGCAATTTGCCTTGCAGCTTACGAAAAGCCCGTAACAGTTGAAGAAATAAGCCTTAAAACAGGAATACCCGCGATGTATATAGAGGACGAGCTTCCTCGACTTGAATGCGGAGATGCGATAATCAGAAACGGAAACAAATATTCAACAAATTTCATTATATTCAGCTTGGATAACAGGCGCTCTTTAAGTGAGATATCAGAGACTGCCGTTTTGACAGTTGCCGATAAAATGCAATCGGAATTGAAAAATGCTGAGGATAGAATAAAACAGCTCGATTTCTACGGGAATGACTTTGGCGTTGAACGTCTTGGTCATATGGTCGTTCCTTATCTTATGAGAAGAGCGGGACGTGAAGCAAAAAAACGCTTGGAGCTGGAAAACGGACCTTTTCCTCCGAGAACCGATGGCGGTTACGGTTGGTATATAATCGAGGAAACGGAGAACGAAAGGGAAGACGTTCATAGGTATAGTGCAGGATGCAATCTGGCGATGGATGACAGCGTGCCTATCAGCGTTTACTATTACTGGATAGGAAAATATTTTGACAACGGTATTTACCACGGTCACGGAACACGTTATATGTGTGAAAGCGGTATTATTAGAAATGCTGTTCACGGCGAGCTGAAAGCGGAGCTTGTTTCGGAAGAGGATGTCGCAGAGCTTAAAAAAGTAAATCTTTTGATTGGAAGCGGAGAAAGATATTTTTTGAATTTTCCGTGCTTTGAAAAGGCGCAGTTTGAAAAATTTATTTCATTATTTGATATGGATGATGAAATAATAAACAGAGTCTTTGAGGATTGGATAATGAAGCTGTTACGAGGCTTTGAACAGTTCGTACCAAAACGTTTACACAGTCAGATAAATCAATGGATAGGGTATTATGCTATGCAGAGTGTCGGTCTTGTGGTCGATGAGCTTATAAAGAGAGGTGTACTCGTAAAGCCGTGTGAGGATATCCCATTTGTCTGCGGTGTTTTCTCTGTTCAAGGGGATATAAACAGAATAAATATGTAAATATTCTTCAATAAAATATTTGATATAATGAATGTAGGATGTCGAAAAGGCAAAAAGCCTTTTCGAAGCTGATATATCAGCCTCCCCAAAAAGCAAATTGCTTTTTGGACTACATTCATTTGAACGAAAATCGACAGTTTTCTCAAAGAAAACTGTTAGCAAA
>JAFSID010000026.1 GCA_017439965.1 Clostridia bacterium
GCTCCCAGTTTGAATAATTGAAGATTGCACCCTCGGATGCATCCTTCCATGCGGTATCTGCCGCGGTCTGCGGGTCGGTCTTTGCATCCTCGATATACTCGAGAGATACGTCAAGAGTACCCGACTTGATGATGTTTCCCGTGCTGGTAACGCTGTCGGTAAACCACGCAAACGTAGTACCGATAAGCATTGACGCACAGAGAAGAAGGGAAATGGCACTCAGAATAAGAGAGTGTCTTGTGCTTCTTTTTGTCATTGATTTTTCTCCTTTTTGTTTTATTTTGGAGATATCATCTCCATTTTACCATCTTATACTATACGATATTTTTTTAAAGATTTCAAGCAATTTCACAAAAAATGCGTTACAAATCGTTTATTTGTAACGCATTTTATATTTATTCCTTTACGCTTCCGTCTGGATTGAATAGAGGAAGCGGTTCAAGATAAATGATATCGTCACGGTCAATTGCGTCTCCCTCGGCAAGAATTGCCATACGTCCGCAAGTCTCACCGCCCGCCCTTTCAACGAGTATCTCAAGAGCGCGCAGAGACTCACCCGTCGAAATAACGTCGTCAACGATAAGTATCCTTTTGCCCTTCATCATTTCGGCGTCGGCGGTATCAAGGTAAAGGGTCTGCTTCTTTGCGGTGGTGATGGAATTGACCTCCACCTCGAAAACTCCCGTCATATAAAGCTTGGGAGCCTTACGGGCGAGCATATACTTTTTATCTCCCGCAAGGCGCGCCATTTCGTGCACGAGCGGAATACCCTTAGCCTCGGCGGTAATGAGATAATCGTACTCGGGAGCCTTTTCGAGAAGCGCCGATGCGGCGGCTGTGGTAAGCTCAACGTCACCGAAGATAACGAAAGCGCCGATATAAAGCTCATCGGTTACGGGACAGATGGGAAGACGTCTGTCAACGCCCGCAATTTTTATGGGATAGTAATTCATACAAAAAACCTCACTTTATAATAAATTCAAGCAAAATAATAACGGCAAGACCTAAAATAATTCTGTAAACGCCAAACGCCTTGAAATCGTGCTTTTTGACGTAGCCTACGAGAAATTTGATTACAACAAGAGACACAACGAAGGCGGTTACAAGTCCTACGGCTAAAACGATAAGCTCGTAGGAGGTGAAGGAAAAGCCAATCTTCAAAAGCTTCAAAAGGCTTGCCCCTGCCATAACGGGTACTGCAAGAAAGAAGGTATATTCAGCCGCAACGGTACGGGAAATGCCTATAAGTATTGCGCCGATTATGGTAGCACCCGAGCGTGAAACACCCGGAAATACCGCCGCTATTACCTGAAACAGACCGATTATCGCGGCGTCGGTGAGGGTTATCGACAAGAGCGTTGTCTTTTCAGGCGTTCTTCTCTTGTTGTAATTCTCGATAATTATAAAGAACGCGCCGACGACTATCAATGCGATTGCAACGGGAACGGGCTTATAAAACAGCCTCTCGAAAACGTCGTCCAAAAGTATTCCGACGATTGCCGCAGGTATGCAGGAAACGAATATTTTTATCCAAAGGGAAACTGATTCGGGCTGTAAAAGAGGCGTTCCCTTTTTAAAGGAAAACGGGAAAAGCTTTTTCCAATAAAGTAGCACGACGGCAAGAATTGCGCCAAGCTGTACCACGACGAGAAAGGTCTCCTTGAAGGCGTCTGTCATATTCAGTGGCATAAGCTCCTCAAAGAGTATCATATGACCCGTTGAGCTGACGGGAAGCCATTCGGTAATACCCTCAATTATACCAATCAGAAAAGCGGTTATTGCATTATACATAAGCATACCTCCTAAAACACAAACCATTATACAACACCAATCGCGTTTTGTCAAAGGGAAATGTATTTGACAAACGAGCTTTCGGTGTAGTATAATATATGCACAACGTTTTCAAAAAGGAGTCGTAATGAAGCTCTTTTCAAAAAAAGACCTGATAATTTTAGCCCTTATTCTCGCAATTGCGGGAATACTTTTCGTAATATTCAAAAACGGTAGCCACGGCACGCTCTACGAGGTGTCGGTAAACGGAAAAGAGGTCTGCCGTGAAAGTATTTATAAAAAGCACCGCATCCCGCTCGAATGCGGTGCGGTCATCGTCTGTGACGGGGAGGGAGTATATTTTGAAGTCTCCGACTGTCCCGACCTCGTTTGCGTTAATACGGGCAGACTTACCCGTGACGGCGAATGGGCGGCTTGTCTTCCCAACGAGGTATTTTTAAAGGTGGTGAGTGAATGACCCGAAGAATTACGCGCACGGCACTCCTTTTTGCCCTTTGTATAATACTGAGCGCAGTTGAGTCGGCGTTTCTGACCCTCCCTACCCTACCGGGTGTAAAGCTCGGTCTTTCCAACCTTCCCGTTATGTATTCGCTCTACACCGTCAATTTTCCTCTGGCGCTTTCGCTCTGTCTCGCACGCTCTCTTTTTGCGTTTATTACAAGAGGAGTCAGCGCAGGTCTTTTGAGTCTTGCGGGCGGAGGTCTGTCGGTATTGCTTATGCAATTGCTTTTAAAAGCACGCTCAAGCCTATCTCTCGTCAGCGTCACGGGAGGTATTTCGCACAATCTCGGTCAGCTTGTGGCAGTGGGGCTTTTATGGGGTACGTCAAGCGTTATATCCCTCTCCCCTATTCTTATAATATCGGGTACGGTATTCGGTATTCTCAACGCCGTCCTTCTCAAAGCTACCCTTCCGTATCTTGAAAAAATCGGAGGTGGCAAATGAAAAGGCTTTTTGTATTTTTACTTCTGACGCTATCTCTTTGTCTTACTTCCTGCGGTGAGAAAAAATACTCAACGCAGATATGGAGCACCTTCGACACGGTGGTTGACGTTAGCGGATATTTTGAGTCCGAGGAGGAATGGAGCCGTGCAAGGTCTCTTATCGAGGAAACGCTTTTTTATTACGACGACCTACTCAACGCCTACGAGGATGCGGATTTCATCAACCTCAAGGCTATAAACGAAAGCAGTGGAAAAACGCTTGAAATAAGCCGTGAGCTTTACGATTTTCTAACCTTTGCAAAGGAGATGGAAAAAAAGACCGACGGCGCTCTTATTACGGCGTTCGGCTCGGTTACGGGCTTGTGGAAGGACTTTATCAACGGCGGTGAGCTACCCGACAAAAAGGAGCTTGAGGGCGCCTTTGCTCACACCTCGTCGGATATGGTGCTTCTGGAGGATAACCCTTACAGAGTTACCCTTCTTGACCCCGACGTCAGAGTTGACGCAGGCTCTCTTGCAAAGGGCTGGGTGGGTGACAGACTCCGCGAGGTGCTTGAGGCGGAGGGCTTTGACTCTCTGATTATAAATCTCGGAGGCAACGTGGTTGCCATCGGCTCAAAAAAAGGAAAGCCGTGGAGTGTCGGTATACGCTCACCCGAGGGAAGCCTCTTCGACACGGTAGAGGTATCCGATTTATCGGTCGTTACAAGCGGAAATTACGAGCGCGTAAGAGAGTATAACGGCATCCTCTATCATCATATTATATCTCCCGACACACTTTATCCCGCAGACTGTTTTCCGTCGGTTACGGTAATCCCCCCCTCCTCCGCAACAGCCGACGCACTGTCAACGGCTCTCTTCGTCCTGCCTCTTGAGGAGGGCAAGGCGCTTCTTGAGAAATTCCCCGAGGCAAGTGCTGTATGGATAACCGACAACGGTGCTGTTTATTCCGATAACTATAAATAAAGAAAGCAATCCCAAGGACTGCTTTCAACCGTTTCTCTTATCTTTTATCTAAAATGTGGCTAAGTACCAAGCTTAGCCACATTTTTATTATTCTCTTCCGTGATGAGTAGCGTGAGGGCAAAGAAAGTTATTCGTGAATTCATTAAGCCTGAAAAGTCCCTGACCTCGCCTTTCGTAAAGTGATATGTAAATTCGTCCGCCGTTGATACTCATTGAGCCGTCGGGATTCATTCCCGCCACCTGAAGCGCCTTAAAAATCGTGTCACTTCTCTGATTTTCGGGCACGTCAATAATAAACTTAAACTCAGTTCCGTAAAGCTTGTGAAGGGGCATATGAAAAAGGAGCGACACAGTATCAGATGAACGACCAAGATGGTCAGTCTCCCCTTTTTTTAGAACTCTTCCGGTATACAGAATGTGATTGAGAAGCACACATTCCTTATTGTCCTCCTCCAAGGTGCGTGATGCGGCCAAGGCGCAGGATGCTTTGCTATGCGGACAAACGCCGTTTTCAAGCAGGGCGTGTCTTCTTGCGTAGCAATGCTCTCCGTCTACGTAATTTTGGTAGAACAGTCCGAAATTCGGAACGAGTACACCGAGCTTGCAGGTCAAAAGCTCGTCATAAATCTCCTCGAAGGCTTTGCTTTCAATTCTTGCAACGACGGTTTCAACACGCTCACGCATACGTTTTTTAAAGGTTTTGCAATCAATAAACGGTATTTCCTCGGTGAACATTTCGGAATAGGGCGAGGAATCCACAAGCGCCTCGACAAGCAAATCCATATCGTTGAAAATTTTGTCAAGCCTTGACAGATAAACGTCGTGGTATTCCTCAAGGGGAGTTCGAGCAAAGCATCCCTCGGGGTCAAAGAGGAACACGGGTATTCCCTTGGCGGTAAGCATACCCATCTCATAATTCGCCCATTTTGATTCAAGAGAGCTTTGAGTGACGATGACAATTGCCGCATAGCAGTCAAGACTCTCTTCGATAATGCTTTGATAATCGTCTCCTGCCTCAAGAAAGCCTTGATCGTAAAGCGGATCAAGACCGTTTTCAATCATTTTCTCACACAAAGGCTCAAGATATTTTTTATTGTCCAAGCTTGAGTGGGAAATAAAAATTCCGTAAAACTTTTTCTCATCCTTCTCAAGAGGTCGGGTTGAAAAATCAAACTCTCCCAGAGTCGTGCCTTTTATATCAAACATATTTTACTCCTATTATTGCGGAAAGATAAAGTCCAATCTGTTACCTATATTCAAAGACGGGTCGGGAACGAGTGAATCTGAACGTCTTTCAATACCAAGGTCAAAGTAAAATCTTCTGTGATTTCTATTAACGCAAACGCCTTCGGGATACATTTTTTCCCAGTATTCAACGTCGTCAAGAAGGTCAAGGTCACACTCGGATATTTCCTCCATGAAGTCGCCCTCCATAAGAGAGAGAAGAACGGTTACGTCAGCGTCAGCGTCACTACACTCAAGATAGCACTTGACGAAGGCTCCGAGAATCTTATGAACGGGTATAATGATATCCACCTCAAGCTCAGCTCGAATACCCGTATTACTGATTATCTCGGCAGAATTTTTTCTATAAAACCTTTTACCCGCTATCGAGTCGGTATAATCCTCGATTTTAGGCGTGACCTCGTCACTGTATACAGCCATCGGCGGTGTAAGTGCATTGGGATTTCCGAAGCTTACCACCTTACATCCGCAATTGACACAATTTTCGATATAAGCATCAAACGCCTCGTCAGTTATTCTTCTTGAGGTATAGTCGCTGTAAAGCTCCTTTGCATTACGGAAGGATTGCTCTCGGATATCAAAGTGCAATCTCAGACAGTGATAGACGATACGACGAGAAGCATATGTGTTAACGGAGATATTCTCATAATAATTTTTACGCAGAAGCCTTGATGAAAAGCGGTTTTTTATAGTGCTTTGCAAAGCCTCGGCATCCGAGAAAAAGTTAGTGTTCTTAAGAGGTGTCTTAGCCAATAGCTCATCCCCTTCGGACTCGTAAATAAAGGGGACGATCGTTCCGCGCGGAAGGGATTTCATATATCCGATAAGATACCAAAGCACCGCTCTGCAAAGAGCATTTTCTTTAAGCAGAAGCGAATTTGTTATCACGGGAATAAAGCAATTACATTTATTGAGAAGAGAAATTATCTCATCCACCGAGTCACGATTGAAAACGGCTCCTCCAAGCTGTCTGCAATTATAGCAATAGCAGGACCTGTCAAGGCTCTCACGAATTTTATCGACCACATCAGCCGAGCCCTCGGGATACACTATAACTATATCACCGTATATATCCTTTATATCAAATTTAAAATTGTTTATAAGCTTCATATATTCTCCGAATTATTTAATTATATATCCGTCGCGTCCCTTTTCGAGTGACACGCTGTAAAGCATTTCAAAAACGCGGGCAAGATACTCGGTATCTCTTGCGCCTCCCGTTTCGGTAGCCGAATGCATTGCAAGAAGAGGTGCGCCGATTTCAACGGTTAGTGCCGAAACCCTCTCCTGAGAAATATGACCAAGAGTTGAGCCTCCCGCAATATCCGAGCGGTTGGCGTACACCTGACAGGGCACCTGAGCCATTTTCGCTATCTGTGAAAAGAGAGCCGAGGAAACGGCGGTAGTAGTATAACGCTTCTGCGCGTTATATTTTATAACGACTCCTCCATTAATAACGGGAGAGTTCTTAAGGTCAAAAAGCTCCGTGTGATTCGGATGACGTGCGTGAGCGGCATCGGCGCTGACGAAAAGGCTTTCGGAAATCATTCTGTCCTGCTCCTCGTCGGTCATACCGAGAGAACGGCTGATACGCTTGAGGGTGGTTGAAAGTATATCGGATGCGGCGCCCTCAATTCCTCCGCTTCCAATCTCCTCGCCGTCAAACGCCGCCATAACGGGAATGCTTGAGCACTCGTCACTGTTCAGAAAGCCTGCAAGGCTCGTGAACACCGACTGGAGATTGTCAAGTCTCGGAGAGGATACAAGCTCTCCGTTTTCTCCCCATATAAAGCCCTTTGCACAGGGTACGGCGTAAAGGTCGTGAGATAAAATATCCTCGGGAGAGGTTGAAAGAGCGTCGGCAATACGCTCGATAAGTCCCTTGCCCTCACCGAAGGAATAAACGGGACACATATCGACTGCGGGATTCGTTCCCTGCTCCTTTGAAAGATGGGGAGGTGTTCTCGGAATGACGCAGGCGTTTTCGAGATACACCGTCTTTTCGCACACTCCGTCGCCCGAGGATACGGTAACGCTTCCTGCAATTGCAAGCGGAATATCGAAAAAGCTGTCAGGTATAGGTCCTCCGTATTTTTCCACCGAAAGCCTTTTAGCTCCGCTTGAGTCAAGCTCAAAGCTCGGCTTGAGCTTAAAGCAGGGGCTGTCGGTATGAGTAAGCACGGCACGGTAGGAGCGGATATCCTCGTCGGGAATACGGAAGGCAATAAGAGTTGAGCCCGAGCGGGTAAGAAAATAGCGTCCGCCTCTCTTTATATTCCAGCTCTCATTTTCAAAAAGCTCGATATAATCCTCGGCAACAAGGCTCTTTTTGAGATTTTCAACAACCATTCTCGGACAAGGCGAGGCGTTTATAAAATCAAGCATTTCACGGCTTATCTGTCTGTACATTTCAACGATTCCTTTCAGACTTATTTAGCGTCACTGAGCTTTCGGTAATATGAGAAATGAGCGACCACGGTCCTCTCACGCTCGGTCTCGAAATCCCAGCCCTGAATTATAATACCGTTACGGCTCATAAGCTCGGAGATGGATATTTCAAAAACGTCACCCTCAAAAACCACGTTACCCTCCGAGCATACGATAAAGCGGTTTTGTCGCATAGAGGTACTACCCGACTTACCGACGAGAATCTCCTCGTTATCCACACGCTCGGTGACCGATTCGATTACAAGATTATTGAATTTTTCAGCTTGAGCAAGCTTGAATTTTTTTGAGTTTTCACGCTTTCCGAAAAGTCCCATACAGTCTCCTTTGATTCCGTTATTGTCATATATAATGAATGTAGGATGTCGAAAAGGCAAAAAGCCTTTTCGAAGCTGATATATCAGCCTCCCCAAAAAGCAAATTGCTTTTTGGACTACATTCATTTGAACGAAAATCGACAGTTTTCTCAAAGAAAACTGTTAGCAAA
>JAFSID010000027.1 GCA_017439965.1 Clostridia bacterium
AAGGTTCGCAAAGAGAAAGTGGAGGGACAACCTCCACTTCGAATCCTTAGATAAATTTTCCTTTTTATACTTTTTCTTCGCTTTAACACAAAAAACGCTCATCTTGCTTTCGCTTGATGGGCGTTTTTCGACAGTCTGAAGAATGCTGAGTCATTTGACTCAGCATTCTTTTTTGCTTATACAAGTGGCTTGGGACGGAAAATGAGATGAAGGATATTACCCTCGGGGTCACGGAAGAAAAACGTTCCGATACCCTTATCGGATACTACTGCTTCCTTGAGTATCTCAGCGCCCTTGGACTTAACTCTTTCAACGTCCTTTTCAAAATCGGTTGATGTGAGGGCTATATGACGAATACCCGCTATCTCAAGACCCGTGGGAATATTCTCGTCAGCGCTCTTGCAAAATTCAATCATACTCTTGTCCGCAAAAGCAACGAAGTATGTACCCTTTCCGTTATCGTAAACTATCTCACCGTCAAAAAGTGAAACGTACCAATCGGATAGCGCCTTGGTATCCTTTGCGTAAATTGCAATGTGTTCAATTCCTTTAACCATTATTTTTACTCCTTTACGGTTATTATTTTGTCAAATTCCTTACGCTTTTTCGCGCGTAGCTTATCCTCGGGTGATGCGTAGCCGAGTGTGATAACGAGGCGTACGTCGGACTCAAGTGAGCAAAGCTTTTTTATTTTAGCGTTGTCAAACCAACCGAGAATGCAGGTTGAAAGCCCCTGCGCGCAAGCCTCGGCAGTCAGATACGCCACGGCAATTCCGATATCTATCGAGCGGTAATCGTTATGCTTGACTCTCGCTCCGAGAGCGGCGGTTGCGGAATAGCTATCCTCCGACACCACTATCACAACGGGTGCGTCAAGGGAGAATTTGTTCATTCCCGCACTTGTCGTTGCACGTGCAACCTCGTGGGCAAGCTCACCCTTACATACGGTAAAATGATATGGCTGCGAATTGCAGGCAGAAGGCGCAAGCACGGTTGACTCAAGCACTGCTTGAAGCTTATCGTTTTCCACCTCGCGCGTTGGGTCATAGCTTCGGCAGGACTGTCTGTTTAAGGCTATTTCCTGAAAATTCATCTCTTTTCCTTTCTGTTGCCCATAACGTTTATCAAAACGTATACGCCGATAAGCAGAGCAACCGTTAACGCAAGAATCAAATACATACCCTTAAGACTAACCACGTCACCGTTAAAGCTGACGTTAAGGTCAAAGGTCTTTTTTACCTCGTCAATAAGCTCTACGGGAACACCCGCCGTCTCCATCTCGTCAAGAGTCGAGGACATAGCGTGATTTCTCACAAGGGAGGTACCGTAGGTCCCGGGGAGGAAGGAAATTATCTTCTGCAGGGCGGGAGAAAACTGTGATATCGGCATATACGCACCGCAGATAAATCCGTAGCAGGAGCTGATAATTGAGCCAACTGCGGAAATTTGTCCTTGAGTCGAGAGAAAATAATTGATAATGCTTGAGAGTGCCGTACCGAAAAGGCTTAACAGCACTACGTCAACAAGAAGCATTAAAACGTCATTTAAGCCTATGTAGGAATCAAGAGCGCTTGCGTAAGCAAGACAAGCGGCGGTTGCGGTAAAGCATATTACGAGAGTTGATATAAACGATGCGAAATAATAGGATAGCGACAGTATTGCAGGTGACACGGGCGTTACGTCAAGGTCACGTCTGACTCCCGTTGCCTTATCCTGAACCATAAGCATATTTGAGCAAAAGGCTACCGTTACGCAGGATACAGCGAGAATCGACGATATAAGCTGACCTGCGACAACGCTGTCGGCAATTCTGTCAGGGATAGTAATTCCCTCGGGCATACTCGAAATAAGGCTGTCACGGTATACGTTGCCGAGAAATGTTGCGTATAAAACGAGAAGAATAAGAGGCGTTATAAGAGAGGTAAAAAACATCCCCTTGTCACTGAAAAAGAGCTTTATATTTCGTCTTGTTAAGGATAAAAACGTTCTCACTGCGCTTCACCTCCGTTGAGTGCTCTGCCCGTTACGGCAAGGAATACGTCATCCATTTTGCCCTTGGCAAGCTCAAAATCATCAAAGCCGTTTTCGACCACGATTGTCTTTGCCTCAAGCGGAGATGAAACGTAAAGCTTATAGCCGTCACCGAGCCTTTCAAATGGAATACCGAGTCCCTCTACCCTCTCCGAATCCACTCCGTAAAGAGTAAGGGTATCCCTTGCCCATTTGGTTTTTAACTCATAAGGTGTGCCCTCGGCTGAAATTTTACCGCTGTCTAAAATTACGACGTAATCGGCGTCAGCCGCCTCCTCCATATAATGCGTGGTTAAAAACACAGTCATATTTTCGCTCTTTTGAAGGCTTGAAATAACCTTCCACAAAAGGCTTCTCGTTTGAGGGTCAAGACCCGTCGTAGGCTCGTCGAGAATGAGTATTTTAGGCTTGTGAATCAGCGCACGGGCAACGTCTATCCGACGTCTCTGTCCACCCGAAAGCTTGCCTACCGTCCTCTTCAGCAAATCGGAAAAGTCAAGCAGACGGGCAACCTCGTCAATCCTCTGTCTCAGCTCTTTTCCGTGAAGTGAATAAAGAGCACCGCGGCTTTGAAGGTTATCAAGCACGGTCAGAGACTTATCAAGCACCGAGCCTTGAAAAACGACTCCTATATCGTTTTTTACCTTATCGGAATCGGTGTCAATATTATTCCCGTTGATAATAACGCTACCCGAATCCTTCTGAAGCGCCGAGCACATTATGTTTATCGTTGTGGATTTTCCTGCACCGTTGACACCGAGGAATGCGAAAAGCTCGCCCTCCTTAACCCTGAAGGATAAATTATCAACAGCGGTCAAGCTACCGTAAGTCTTAGTCAGATTTTGAATTTCAATCACGTTTTTCATTTTCTTATAGAATCTATTACCCTTTCCAATCTCAAGCAATTCTCAAACACGCCGTCATCACTCGTATCAACGATTGCGGATGCGTATTTTTCATACAGAGGCGAGCGCTCCTTGAAAATGTCGTCAAGGGTCTGTCCCTCTTTCATAAGTATACCTCTCGTTGAAAAATCTCTTATACGCTCCTTGAGTGCTTCAAGAGGCACGCGGATGTAAATGATTTTTCCCATTTTTGAAAAATGCTCCATTGCCTCCTTGCCGTAAACGGCGCTTCCGCCCGTTGCGATAACGGTATGGTGACAGTCAACGGATGAGTTGACCTCGTTTTCCACCTTGAGAAAATAGTCCCGTCCGCCGTCTCTCATTATTTCAAAAAGGCGTTTGCCCTCCCTCTCCTGAATAAGAAGGTCGGTATCAAGAAACTTGTAGCCGAGTCTTTTTGCAAGGAGCACTCCGACGGTGCTTTTACCCGAGCCTGGCATACCAATTAAAATTATATTGTCTATGTTCATTTGTTCTCCTTAAAGCATTCTGCTTGAATAAGGCTAATTCTACCGTTGCGACAAATATCATTGGTCCTCGAACTCCTCAACGTCAACGTCGAGCGGAGCGTCAAGGTCGTCGGAAACGTATTTGCCGTTTCTCCTTCTCTGCTTAACGCACTCGGTCAGTATATACTCTATCTGTCCGTTAACCGAGCGAAAATCATCCTCCGCCCACGCAAGCAGGTCTCGGTATAGCTTTTCGCTGAGTCTTAAAGGAATCTGCTTCTTTTCATTCTTCATATCAATAAAGGCTTCCCGTATTTACTATCGGCTGAGCATCACGGTTTCCGCAAAGCACGACTAAAAGATTTGACACCATTGCGGCGCGTCTTTCCTCGTCAAGCTTGATGTCTGTATTTTGCTCAAGTCTTTCAAGAGCCATTTCAACCATACCGACGGCGCCGTCAACTATCATTCGACGGGCGTCGATGATTGCGGATGCCTGCTGACGCTGAAGCATTACCGCGGCAATTTCGGTGGCGTACGCAAGATATGTAATTCTTGCTTCAACTATCTCAATACCCGCTTCGTCTACTCTTGCCTGAATTTCTTCCTTTATTCTGCCCGCAACGATTTCACTTGAGCCTCTGAGACTTCCGTCATCCGCAAGACCGTCACCCGTCGTGTCAACGTTGGGAGCAACGTCATAAGGGTAAAGTCTTACGATGTTTCTGAGCGCCGCATCGCACTGAAGGGATAAATATTCCTTGAAATTATCAACGTTAAAGACGGCCTTTGCCGTGTCAACCACTCTCCAGGTTACCGCAATGCCAATCTCAACGGGGTTGCCGAGGCAATCGTTTATCTTCTGTCGGCTATTGTTGAGGGTCATTATCTTGAGCGATATTTTCTTGGAGGGTATTTCAACGCTCTGTCCCTGAGCACTTATTTTAAGCGTATTAACGTCACCGCTCTGATTGAGCGAGGTCTTGGCGGCAGGGTTGAAGGCAGTTGAAAAAGGGTTTATATAATAAAATCCGTCACCCTTGAGCGTGCCCTTGTATTTACCAAAAAGTGTTATAACAAGCGCCTCCTGGGGCTTGAGGACACGAAGTCCGCAATAGGGTATCCAACCAATACACATAACGACGATTGATATTCCAAGAAGCACAAAGCTCTCAAGCACCGCACTGACGATACAAAGCGCGAGCGCGCCAAGAAGTATGAGCGAGGTTAAAACAAGCACCGCCATACCGTGTTTTTTAGTGGTAAGTATTTTTTCTTCCATAATATTTTCTCCTTAATTCTTTTTGATATCATAATGATATCACATTTTAGGCCATTTGTCAAGAAAAAAATCTCCGAGATATTTCTTCTCGGAGAATTCGTTATATATTCAAAAATACTATTGCCACTATTCCGATTGCAAGACCTATCCATTTTGAAGCGGTAAGCCTCTCCTTATACACGCCGACGGAAAAGAGAGTTGTAAGCGTAATGCCTCCTACTCCAATAACGGGGAAGAACACGCTTTCGGACAAGTGTGAGGCAATCAAGCGCAAAACGAAAACGTTAAGCATTGCACTGCTTATACCTGCGATTATCGGTAACGGTAGTGAAAAGCGAGGCATATCCGAAATTTTGGGTCTGTCACCCCTCAAATACAGAATCAAGCAAAAGAGCACCGACGATGCGGTTGCGCCGAACATCAAAAGGCCTCCGTGCTCACCGTTAAAACGGATTTGCTGATACTTCTGCACTATTGAACAGCCTGCATTTCCGATAAGCAAAACTGCGGAGAAGATAAACCATTTAACGCTCGTTTTATCAGCCCTTGAGGGCTTGAAGCAAAACCAAAGTGAAACGAGCACAAGAGCGAGACCGACTGACACGGTGACTGATATCGGGTTATTCCAAAACACAAGTCCCCATAGCGCCACCAGAATAAGTGAGAGCTGTTTTATAAACGAGGTAAGCGATGCCGAGCCACAGCCCATTGCCTTAAACAGTCCTATAAACGCCGAAACGTAAAATATTCCGAAGACGAAGGAATAAAGGAGCACGAGCGGTGAGAAGGAAGCATCCTTCAAATAAACTACCGTCCAAACGGCAAAGGAGGAAAGCGTGACTATGAGATTATAAAGCCCCGAAAAATTCTTACCCGTTTTATTCATTTTGTTAAAAACGGTTGCGGTTATGCTCAAAAACGCCGAGCAACAAATTGCTCCGAGCAAAAACAAATAATCAATCATCCAAGTTGTATCTCCGTGGTTTTTTGTGTTAAATATCCGTTATAGCCTTCAACGGCTATCGAAAGTGCTCCGTCACGCTCCTCAAGAATCGTGACAGAGGCGTTGGGAACGTGAGAGAGAGTTTTTATCTCATCAAGTGACAAGCCCTTTATAAACGCCCGTATAACGCGTATAACTCCTCCGTGAGTGCCGATTACTACGGTTTTGCTCTTGTTTTCAGCAACGACGCGATATATTTCATCCATCGCGCGCTTCATCATCTCCTCATAGCTTTCACCGCCTACGGGTCTGTATCTGCCGACATTCGTCCTGAAGAGATTAAATTCCTCGGGATATTCCTCCGCAATCTCGGAGACGGGTCTCCCCTGCCATACTCCGACGTCCAACTCACGAAGCCCCTTTCTTTTAATAACGGGCAAGGAAAAAGCCTCTGCAATTCCCCTAACGGTTTCATATGCACGGGAAAGGTCGCTTGAATAAACCGCGTCAATATCAAAATTATTTACTACGTATTCGGTAATTTCTCTTGCCTGAAGGATGCCGATTTCATCAAGCGGAATATCGGCTTGTCCCGAAAAACGCCTCTCCTTATTGCCGACGCTGTATCCGTGTCTTATAAGTATAAGTCTTGTCATATGTCCTCCTTGGGTTACGAAAAACATTTTATCACATCAATAGTCTCCTTGGGTTACGAAAAATATTTTATCACATCAAAATTAAAAATTAAATTGATTATTTTGCTAAAATGATGTATAATATTGACAATTGGAGGTTTTTATGCGAGAGGATTATAAAAAGCAGTTTTTTGATAAAAATTATTACTCACTTTGCTTGATTACGGGTTATAACATTGATAGGGCTTACCCAAGTACTCTGCATTATGATGTCGGAATGACGCTCACCTGGTTCAAGTGTGGAGACGCTAAAATCCGTATTGAAGGCAAGCCTTATGAGGTTAAGGAGTCGGACGCGCTTATTCTAAACCGCAACGAGCTTCATCGCACAGAGCTTGACCACGACCGATATTATGAAAGGCTGTCTCTGTATATCAACGAGTCAATCGTATCTGCTTTACCTTATGACATTTCCCTTCTGCTTGACGCATTTTTAAAGCGAGAGCTCGGTGTAGGCAACAAAATCAATGCAGAAAATATATCATCTATGGGAGTTGACCGTGATCTTGAAAGGCTTTTTGAGCTTGCAAAGAATGATGACGATACGAGCAATGCGCTCGGCTTATGTCTTGTAGTTCAAATTCTGGCAAAAATCAACGGCACTGTGTCACCGTCAAGGGAGGCAAGCCTCACCTTTACAGACAAGGTGCTTGAATACATAAACGAAAGCTTTACCTGTCCCATAACGTGCGAGGATATTTCTGAGCGGTTTCACATAAACAAATTCCACCTTGAGAGAATATTCAAGCAAAGCGTTGGTATATCACTCTGGGATTACGTTATCAACCGCAGAATAATCTACTGCAACAAGCTTATGCGACAAGGGTATTCCGTCAAGGAGGCATCATTTTTATCAGGCTTTAATAACTACTCAAATTTTTACCGTCTTTATAAAAAGCACACAGGTATTACGCCTATTCAATACAAAAAGAACGCTGTTTTACATTAAACTGCTGATAAACGCGCAAAAAAAGGGGGCTGTTAAAAACTCTGTCAGAGTTTTTAACCTGCCCTTTTTTGTGTATTATTCCTGCTCGTTTTCCATTTCAACGAATTTCTGAAGGTCGATAATGCCCTTGGAAATCATAAGGAAGCGGTCATTGTACTTGTCAATAGTATTAACGGCAATGTGGAGCATATAGTTAAACAGCTCACCGCCGATAAGGCTTTCTCTGAAGCTTGAGCAAACTCTGAAACGAATCTCGCCGTCAGAGATATCGTAGTCAAAGCTTCCGTTTACAAGGCCGTAGTTTGCAACGCAAACCGCAAGACCCGCTTCAACTCTCTTGTCCTCTGCAATCTTAAAGGGAAGGGGTGAAAAGAGCGATATTACCTGAGCATCCGCTCTTACCATCATAACAACGTCCATGGGGAGATCGTCTCCTCTTACGCCGAGAGAAATAGTAAGATCGTCATCAAATTTCTTGAACTTCCATTCTCTTTCCTCAAGTGCCTTGCACATCGTTTCGTAAACCACACGGGCTTCCTTCATCTGCTTTTCATCTGCCATTGTTAAATCCTCCGTAAATTAAAAAATATTTGGACGTCAAGCAAAGCCTAACGTATTTTTCGGTTTCTTCTCGTTTATCTTAAACTCATCCTCAGAACTTGCAAGAAGGAAATCCTCCTTAGATAGAGTAAGCTTTTCAACGCGGTCAAGCTGAGAGCGCATTGCCGCCTTTCCCCAGGTTCTCTCAAAGAGGTTTCTTACAAATCTTGCGTTGCTGAACTCCTTTGAGGAAATGAGCTCCTCGGGAAGCTTGTTAAAATATTCCTTAGCAACCTCTTCAAAGCCTTCTGCATAATCAAAGCTCTTATTGACCATTTTCATAAATATCTCAAAAAGCTGTACCTTCGTATAATTGGGGAACTCAATAACGTAGGGCATACGGCTTTCAAGACCCGCATTAGCCTTCATAAGATGCTTCATCTCATCGGGATAGCCTGCCATTATAACGACAAAGTCGGAGCGGTGATTTTCCATTTCGGCAATGAGGGTATCAATTGCCTCCTTACCGTAATCGACACTGCTGTAGCCCTTGTCACTGTAAAGCGCGTAAGCCTCGTCTATAAACAGAACAGAGCCGTAAGCGTCACGACAAATTGCCGCGGTTTTTGGGCTGGTCTCTCCAACGTAGCGTCCGCAAAGATCCCTTCCCGAATACTCAAAAAAGCTTCCGTTTCTCAAGATACCCTTCTCCTTGAGGATAGCTCCGATAACACGCGCGATAGTGGTTTTTCCCGTTCCCGGGTTGCCGACGAATCTCATATGTATACAAGGAGAATCAACAGATTTATTCTTAAGCGCAACCTCAATCTGTCCGACTATCTCTCTGACACGCTCGGCAACAGCCTCAACTCCAACAAGCTCGCGAAGTACATCAAAGCCGTCCTTGACGTCCTTATCATAGGTGGTGGAAAGTCCGAGAATTTCATTTTTCTTTATCTGCATATCGTCAACGTCGTTAAATGCGTTGTCAAGGTGCTTGCGGTAAATCATCTCACAAATGATTTTATTCACGGTATTAAAGCCGTAGAATCTGCCGTCGTTCTTTTCCTCAACGAGTCTTGCGTCAAATACGCTCCATACGTCCTCGTCAACGATATAGCCTCTGTCGTTAAGACCGCTTTCTGCCAATGCTCTCAGCTCGCTTGAATCAAACGGAGCAACCGATACGTCTCTTATGAAAACGAAATCACCCAAGCCGCTCATAATATTGGAAAGCACGGTCTTTTCAACGAACGGTATTTTGAACACGAATATGTGATTTCCTATTCCGTTTTCGAGCTCCTCAAGAAAATCCCTGAAGTCCCTTTCGGATATTTTGGTCATCCATTCGCTTACGTCAATTGAGATAAGTATGGGAGTCTTTTGCTTGATAAGAGTTATGACGCTCTCGAACGGGTTTCCGCCTCTGTCCTTGACGGTTGCAGGCAAAAGCTTTTCCTCAACAACGGGAAGCTTATCCGTCGGCACGAGTCCGAGGGCGGAAATCAGCTCCGAAAAATACTTAAGATAAGTAGAATAACCGCTTCCCGCATTCATAGAAAAGAGGTAGCATCTGTGTGTAAACGCATCAAGCACCTTGTTTTGCTTCAGTCTCGGCGCAACCTTGACACATTCCTCGCAGAGAGCCTTAAACTCCTCTGCGCCAATCAGCCCGTTTATTTTATTAAGAACGATTGACACCTTTTCGGAATCGTTCAGCACAAAATCCGCCTTTTCCTTTTCGGAGTCTGCCTTTGCATCCTCCTCGGCATCCTCCTTAACCTCGGGAACGTAATCCGTCACGGTATACTCTGCGACCTCCTTTAAGTCCGCAGAGAACACATCCTTGATTACCTCGGATATTTTTTTCGATATTTCCTTTTCGCTTATGCCGTCGTTTTTTACCACAAGCTCAAAATCGGTAATGCTTGAACGCAAAACCGCAACGTCATACGCCTCACCAAAAAAATTGAGAAGCGCCTGAACGGGAAGAACAGACTCTCCCCTCTTGCTTAAAATCCACGCTCTGTCAAAGGCTAAAGTTATTTTTTTCAAGGTCTTTCTCCGTTTCGTCGAAATTGTCGCTTGCCAACAGCTTGCGATATCCTTCGTCCAAATATTTTATAAAATCGTTTTTTGAAAGCACGGTGTAACCGTTTTCAACACCTTTATTTTCAGCTATTCTGCAAAACTCGTCGTAGACGTCCTGAACAGCCGTAACGAGCTTTCTGCATTCCTCACATCTCGCAATATGTCCGTTGACCGTTGCGCTGAGTCTCTCGGTCTCGGGAGTTATTTTATTATAGGATACGAAATCAACGATTTTTTCAAAGCTCAGATGCTCCATTATATTCACCTCTTTTCAAGATATTCTTTTATGCGGTTAGTCCAATCGCTGATGGACTTAATGGAGCCCGCCTTCATATAAAAATCACCGTATTTCATATCTCCGAGTCTTACACCGCTCTTTCCCGTTTCGTTAAGACGGCTTCTCAGACCCGCAATTTGCTCATCGCCTATTGAAAGCCAGGTTATTTTATCCGCTCGGGACAAAATCAAATCGAGCATTTGCTCAAGCGTGAGATTGGTACATTCCTCTTCGACCGTTCGGTTTGCATCAATCTTGTCCTGATTTCTGTAACAAACGGTTATCATTACCGCAAGCCAGGTAAGAACCTTATGTATTCCGAGATTTGAGCATATTACAGTGCAAAATGCTTCGGAAAGCTTACACAGTGCATCGTCCGAAACCACGATATCGGAGGAGTCGGGTGTGTTTTCAAACTTATCAAGCTCCGCTTCGTTAAACTGTATCCTTCCGCGTTTTTTCGCAAAATCAATAATATAATTCTTCGCAACGGTAAAAACCCAGTTTTTAAAGCCGAGAGGATCGTAATTAATTTCACCGTTACGCAAAAAGAAATGCGTTATACAGGTTTTCTGAAGCTTGATATAAATATCCTGAAAAATGTCCTCTTGAAGATGAGAGTCCCGCAAATAACAATATCCGCTGCAAATGCGTCCGATATACCCCGTAAGCATTCTTTTAACAACCACGGCGAAGGTGTCATAGCAGACGGGATTGTGCTTCGTAAGCTCCCACGCTATCGACTCAAACTCATCGTCCGAAAAGAAATTCAAATAGCTTTTTGTCGTATCCTCCACGATAATCACCTACTTGTTATTATATCATTTTAAAAATGCGTTGTCAACGCTTTAAAATCAAACGATTGGCTCGTTGAATATATACCTTAAAACAGTAACCTCGTTTCCATCCCTATCGTTAAGCCTTTCGGTTCTGAAATATTCGGGGTGAATAAGATAAACCGCTGCCGTAAGGTCATACACGCTGCAAACGGCTTCGTGACGGCTTCGGGACATCTCACGGTATCTGTCAAGCATCGTCTTGAGAAGTCCTTTTTGAGAATTTTCAAACAAATTAAGGTCACAAAGAGGATTGTGGCAGGTGTCAAGGGTTGCACAAGCGTGAGGATACTTTACACATTCCGCAAACGCCTGAGTATCAAGCCCGTGATTAAACTCGTATCCGTTATAATTCGGAGGCTCGGAAATATTGCCCGCCATCATAACAAGCGGTAATTCACCGTAGTGCTTCAGAATATCGAGCGTCACAGTGCACGGTCCAAGGCTCAAAAGGATATACGACGAATCCAACTCGTCAAGCCATTTTTCATAAGCTATAACGGATGCCGTCTCGGAATACTCCTCGGGGAGTACGTCTCCCATTCCGTCGTTTCCGTGAATTTCGGGGATATGCTCCTCGGGCTGAGAAAATGACGAGGTGTCCACTATTCTGATATTGTTCAACCTCTTACCCGAATGTGTTAAAATTCGCTTTGCATTAACAAACGTGCTCTTAAGCGGAAAATTACCGCCTATCGAAACGATATCAATTCTGTTAAAGCGGTCGGCGTATTCAAGCAGATACAAGGTAGCAATAGCGTCGTCAAGACCGTAATCACACAGCATTGCCAGGCTTTTTTTATCGCTCATAAAAACTCCTTTATTCTTTAAGTGTTGAGGATAATGCACCTTCAACCTTCTCAAATATCATATTTCTTATCTGATTACGCTCGCTCCACTCTCTGAATATTGATTTTGCAATTCGCTCGTTTGCACGCTTTGTAGCTCTGCTCGTTTCAAAAGCATTCTGCTCGCAAAGGGCAAGAAGATACTCCTGCGAAATAAAATCCATAGACAGAGAATTTTTGCGCTTACCGTCGTTGTAATAATCAAAAAGTGACTGACGGTATTCGAGTGTTTTAGCGCAGTATTCCTTCTGTATTTCAATATGCTCCTCAGCCTTTTCAGGTTCAAGCTCTGCAAGATGCATATGTATCTGAGATACGTTACGGCTGGCAAATGCCAGATAGATGAGCGCATACTTATCGTCTGCTGCTCCCTCCCCCGTAATATGCTCGTTTATCATTCCGAGTATTTCGTGACAAAGCTCAAGTGCATCATAATAATATTCGCGCTTGTCCTCAACGTTTGTCTGTCCTGCGGCATACACCTCATAGCAAAGCTCAAGCTTGTCGAGTCTGAATATCTTACACCAGGTGCGAAGGTCGTGATCCTTTATATCCTTTTCATAAGCGCAGTTAAGCTCACGGAACATTTGGTCGAATTGCTCCTCGGTAGGAGACTGAGTCAGGCGGTGAGTAAAAACGAACACGCTTAAAACAGCCATAGCGCAGGCAACGGCGGAATACTCTCCGAATTTATCCTTTTTCAAAAGGGTATCCTTAATAACCGCAAGCTTTTCATAAAGCCTCTTGTAATCGTCCGAATAAATAGCCGCCTGCATACCGTATATAAGCTTGTCGGCAATACGCACGTTTCCCGTGTGCTTTAATATATCCTGAATGTTTTCTTCCCAATTGTCAAAATAATCCAATTTGTTGGAAAGATTATCTCCGTTTTCAATGTATTCAAAAAAGTCATCGGCAACCTTGCGGGCAACGTCGGAGAACACCTTATCCTTCGCCGCATCATCATCCTTGTCATAATCGGGCTTATCCACCACCACCGTCCAGGTGCCTTGAATATCCGAGGGAAGCTCTCCGGGGTCAAGATTGATAAGTATACGTCTGATACGGTTTGCATCGTTGAATTTGTGCAAAAGGTATCCAAGCTCCATCATAACGTTAGGATTGAAGCCTAAGCTTACAACGTCGCCGTTTTTATTCTTTCTCTCTTCCTTTTCAATGAGGATAATTGCATAATCACAGCCAATCATCTGCTCGATTATATCACGGCTTACAGTAAAGGAAGCACGCCACTGTCCTCCGATTATGGGAGAATATCCCTCCTCGCTGAGCAAATTACTGACCTTAACGGCAATTTCTCTGTTATCGTCACCATTCCATCCAATGAATATACGCTTATTACCCATTTTTTACTCCTTTGATTTGATAGCATCTACCAATTGAATTGATTATAACATACAATTTGATTTTATGCAACAAAAATCGACCTTCAAAGCACTCATTTTAACAAAAACAGAGCTGTGTGGAAAGATACCTATGGGGAGAATTTCTGATTCTTTTTGACGGACACAAAAATTAAGCCCCGCGCAATGCGGGGCGAAATTTTATTTTATCAAAGCGTTCTTGAAATTCAAATAGTTTTCATCCTTATCAAAAAAGCTGTCGTACTTGGATAATAGCTTTTCAAAATATATCGTTGTCATAAATTCTTCTTGTGTACCCAAATCATCTATCGTTGAAAAATACAGGGGATTTCGCAAACCGATTTGATAATTTTCAGCCCTTGCATTTTGATTCAGATATTTTGTCAACAAAGCAAACGTTTGTAATTCTTGCAAACACTCCTCTTTTTTACCAAGCTCTTTGTACGCTTCTGCTTTTGCCTCACAATTCCAAAGCTTATGGCACACAAAGAAATCTTCACAGCCCTCATCAAAGATCGAGAGCAATTTTTCGTGAGCACGGCACCAGGACAACACCTGCTCATATTCTTTCCCTTCAAGCAATACTATTCTTTTTTGCTCAAAAAGTTGATCCATAATCAGATAACACTCAAACAAACTGTTTTCCGTAAATCTTGCGTGCTCTAAATAATCTTTGCGACATTTTAACACTTGTGCCTTTCCAACTATCCTTTGCCTATATCCGTTTGCGCTGATTCTTTCAATAGCATCAACAGCTTTTTCAAACTCACCGATTTCACAATATATTCTTCGCAACATATTAAGGGCTTGATCTACTTTTTCGATATCTCCGCAAGAATTTACCACCTCTTTACAAACCTTAATGGCTTTTTCGATTGCGTCATGCTTTTCTTTTTCGTCTTTTGACATCCGATTAATCATTGACAAAGAAAACGCAAGGTAGATTTTTAAATCAGGACTGTTTGGATACTTTTTTAACCCCTCGCTGATAATTTCAATTTCCTTATATGTATTCATGCTGTCGTCGGCAGATTTCATGATTGCCTCCACGGCATCATTATAACTGCTTGTATGATATCCAAAAAGACGATCTATGGAGACACCAAAAAATTCTGCGATCATCGGGAAGAGACTGACATCGGGAGCGCATTGATCATTCTCCCATTTTGAAATAGCTTGTTCCGTAACGCCAAGCTTTTCGGCAAGCTGTGCTTGAGTAATTTTCTTCTCCTTGCGGAGCGTGTATATATTCGTACCAATATTCATAAACTTATTCTCCTTGTAGTTTTTTCGTGATCACTGTAATAATTATATCACAAATTTTTACAGCTTCCAACATACTAAAAAGAGATTTTGTGTGAAGAAAAGTCAACTTGAGGTTGGATTAAGAAAAAAGAGAACGGTATAACCGTTTTTTAGTTATACCGTTAACAAATCAATGCGAAGCATTGTATACCGTCAATTCCGCAAGGAATTGCATATCATCAAGGCTTTAGCCTTGTATATCATCATTGCGAAAGCTTCTTGATACACGATAACGCGTGATGATATACAGTCCTGACGGACTGATGATATGCCATTGCTTTCGCAATGGATAAAACAAATAAGGACTTGCTTTCGCAAGTCCTTATTTGTTTGGCTGTTCCAAACCATTTGGATGCTGCTATCCTCACGAATGGGATAGGACTGACTTTAAGATTTATTTAATAACAAGAGAACTGTTCGGGCCGTAAGTACGGGTACCGCAGCTGATCCGGGTGCAGCCATTCAAAACAACGGTGGTGCTATAACCGGATTCGCTGTATACATTCACACAGCCACTTGAAATAACGCCCATTGAAGATTGGGTTACACCGGTGTAGTCAAATGTGCAACCATTAAAGTTATGAGTTCCACCCATACCCTCAACAAAGTTTCTCATAGGAAGACCTGAAGTTGCCTTTGTGAATCTGCAAACGTTGAACTCTGCAACGCCGTCAGGATTATCAACAAAATTGGTGATTACCGAACCGGTGAAGGTGCAGTTGTTGTAAATAACAGAGTCAGGACCATCTACAGTGCTGCCGATCACCAAGTTATTGCCGGCATTATCAAAAATACAATTTTCAAATACTACCTGCTCATTGGCACCGGCACTCATCAAAATGTAGTTACCGCCACGGTGGGTAGGCGAAAACGTTGCGCCCTTAATGGTAACACCGGCAGGAATCTCAGTGGCAGCAGCAGAGCCGTTTGCCATAACTTCGGTAATTTCAAGAGTCACGCCGGTTGCATCAATGTTCACTTCTCGATCACCTTTTGCAGCCTCAGCAAACGCTGCATTAAATTCCTCTTGAGAAGTTACGGTGACATTCTTTGCAGGCAACTGTACCTTGTCATACTCTGCATCTGCATCGTACTGATCGTCGAAGCTATCGTTCTCAATCGTATCCTGCGTTGCAAGGATCATAATATCGAATGCACCGAGGGTGAGCCCCTGATAATCGTTGCCGGCTTCTTCCTGCATTTTCAAAGCGATACCGAGATAAGCAACTTCGCCAGCTTTAAGATTGCCGTTGGTGGTGCTTTCAATGGTATTTACGAAATCACGAACAGTACCAACCTTTTCGTAACCGTCGAGATTGCGGTCAGCGGGATATGTAAGTTCGGTTGCGCTCGGGCAAACATAAACGTCAATCACATCAGCAAGGATGGACAGGTCGTTTTCGGAAACAAACTTTGCATACCATTTAAGTGCGAGAGTGCCTTCGTTCTCAACCTTGAGAATCTTCACATCGGTATAGCCAGGTTCCCAAAGATCGTAGTCAAAGATTGGAGCCTTGGATTCCTTGATGGAATCCCAACCGGTTTCTTTATCAAGCAGTTCAAGGTCGAGTTTCAAAGTGCCGGACTGAATTTTGTTACCCGAAGAGGTAACGCTGTCGGTGAACCAAGCGAACGTACTGCCGACGAGCATCGATACGCAGACTATAAGCGAAAGCAGACTGAGCATCAACGCTTTTTTGGTTGAATGTCTTTTCGTCATTTTTATGACCTCCTTAAATTTTATGTTATATATTCTAACATATATTTATAGCATTTGTCAAGGCATAATAATGGTGAGGTGATTTTAAATGAAAGAAAAACTCATCATAAACAGAAAATCATTAAAGGGTGAAGATGGATATAAAACCTTTTCAATTAGAATAAAGGAAGAAACGGTTGCTAATCTCGATAAATTAGCACAAGAAACGAATCGGTCAAGAAATGAACTTATAAATATTTTGCTTGATTATGCAATAAAAAACAGCGAAGTAAAATAAATAAAGCACCTGAAACCAAGTATGGAATCAGGAGCTGTTTTTATTGTTTTGATTTAACTGTATTTATTGAAGAAATCAACATTACGCGAATGCTTGTGTAAGCTGAATCGAGATTTTTATAGGTTGCTTTGTCAATATAATTTGTTTTATGTAAAAGTTCAAGCCAATATCCTGTTTCGTTAGCTTCCTTAAGTGCTATTTGTAGTTTCGATACAAAATCCGCTTTGCCGTGTGCGTATTGGGCTTCACGGATATTTGCATACACACTGCTCGAACTTTTGCGGATTTGAAAAATGGTATTTGATGGTACTTTAATATTTTGACATAGCAACTCGACATCTGTTGCAAGCTGTTCTGAATATACAAGCAGATAGTTCCTTGGCATGATATCACTTCCTTGTAATGATTATAGCATAATTCTAATTACAAATCAATGCGAAGCATTGTATACCATCAATTACGCAAGGAATTGCATATCATCAAGGCTTTAGCCTTGTATATCATCATTGCGAAAGCTTCTTGATACACGCTAACGCGTGATGATATACAGTCCTGACGGACTGATGATATGCCATTGCTTTCGCAATGGATAAAAAAATCGACTTGTTTTCACAAGTCGATTTTTTGGCTGTTCCGAACCATTTGGATGCCACTTTGTTTTTTGAAAAAAACTTACGATTTTTATTATTTTTTCAAAAAATTATCTATTCGATAAATTGGAATTTGCTCAATTATTATCAGCAATCCATTTCTTTGACCAATCAAACAAAGTTTCTGACATCAAGTTGAAGT
>JAFSID010000028.1 GCA_017439965.1 Clostridia bacterium
AAGAGCTTATAAGACAGCTTGCCGCTAACGGTCAGATTGCAACTCAGTACGTTGACCTTGAAAACAACGCTACGAGTGACGTGCATTTCAACCCCAACGATTCAATGTTCGCAATTGAGGGTATTACCTCTCCCGACGGACGTGTGTTCGGTAAGATGGGTCACAGCGAGAGAATCGGCTCGGGTCTTTATAAGAACGTACCCGGTAACTACAATATCCGTATGTTTGAATCTGCGGTTAAGTATTTCAAGGGTTAAAGGAGAATAGCGTTATGGCAACGTATAAAACAGATATTGAAATAGCACAGGAATGTGTAATGAAGCCCATCGGCGAGATTGCCGAGGTGGCTCACGTTGATGAAAAATATATTGAGCAGTACGGCAGATATAAGGCGAAGATTGATCTTGCGCTCCTTAACGAGAGCAAGAGAGAAAACGGTAAGCTTATTCTCGTTACCGCAATAACCCCCACTCCTGCGGGAGAGGGAAAAACAACCACAACTATCGGTCTTGCGGACGGTCTTAAGAGAATAGGTAAGGACGTTGTGGTAGCTCTCCGTGAGCCCTCGCTCGGTCCCGTGTTCGGTGTTAAGGGAGGTGCCGCAGGAGGCGGATACGCTCAGGTCGTTCCTATGGAGGATATAAACCTTCATTTTACGGGAGACTTCCACGCTATCGGCGCGGCAAACAATCTTCTTGCCGCAATGCTTGACAACCACATTCATCAGGGTAACGCTCTCGGAATTGATACTCGCCGTATCACCTGGAAGAGATGCGTTGATATGAACGACCGTCAGCTCCGTCACGTCGTTGACGGTATGGGCGGTAAGGCAAACGGCGTTGTCCGTGAGGACGGCTTTGACATTACCGTTGCGAGCGAGATTATGGCGGTTCTTTGCTTGTCAAACTCCATATCCGACCTTAAGGACAGACTTTCGAAAATCATCGTCGGCTATAACTTCAACGACGAGCCTGTTACCGCAGGTGACCTTAAGGCAACGGGCGCTATGGCGGCACTTCTCAAGGATGCTCTCAAGCCTAACCTCGTGCAGACTCTTGAGGGGACTCCCGCATTCGTTCACGGCGGTCCCTTTGCAAATATCGCTCACGGCTGTAACTCGGTTATTGCTACTAAGATGGCACTCAAAATGGGTGATTACGCCGTTACCGAGGCAGGCTTCGGTGCTGACCTCGGTGCCGAAAAGTTCCTCGATATCAAGTGCCGTATGGCAGGGCTTGAGCCTAGTGCCGTTGTAATAGTTGCTACCGTTCGCGCTCTGAAGATGCACGGCGGACTTCCCAAGACCGCTCTTGCAACCGAGGATCTCAATGCGCTTGAGAAGGGTATTCCCAATCTTCTCCGTCACGTTTCCAACATAAAGAACGTATACAAGCTTCCTTGTGTGGTTGCCGTTAACCGTTTCCCGACTGATACCGATGCCGAGATTGACTTTATCATTGATAAGTGCAAGAGCCTCGGTGTTAACACCGTGCTTTCAACCGTATGGGCTGAAGGCGGTAAGGGAGGCGAGGCACTCGCTCGTGAGGTGGTTCGTCTATGCGAGGAGGAAAAAGGCAACTTTACCTTCTCATACGAGCTTGACACTACGATTGAGGAAAAGATTGAAGCAATCGTACGCAAGGTATACGGAGGCGTTGGCGTTTCAATTCTTCCCGCGGCTCAGAAGCAGATAGATAAGCTTGCAGAGCTTGGCTTCTCAAGCTGTCCCGTTTGTATGGCTAAAACTCAGTACAGCTTCTCAGACGATCCCACGAAGCTTGGAGCACCCGAGGGCTTTACCGTAACTGTTAAGAACGTTAAGGTTTCGGCGGGCGCAGGCTTTATCGTCGTTTTGACGGGCGATATTATGACTATGCCCGGACTTCCCAAGGTTCCTGCGGCTGAGAAGATTGACCTCGACGAAGACGGAAAAATCACAGGACTCTTTTAATTGTAATCCGCCCGACAAAATCGGGCGGATTTCTTGTTGACAAGACGATTTTTAAGGCTTATAATATATCCGTTAAGGAGGTGACGGAATATGCTCGATAAAATTACGGAGCTGCTTGAGACTAAAAAATATGCCGCCATAAGAACGCTTTTGTTAGAAGAAAATTCTGCGGATATTGCGGAAATTTTTGAGGAGCTGAGCGATGAAAACCTGATACTCTTATTCCGTCTCTTGCCAAAGGACACTGCCTCCGAGGTCTTTGTTGAAATGACCTCCGATAAGTGCGAAACTCTTATCCGTTCATTTTCCGACAGTGAGCTTCACCGAATACTCAACGAGCTTTACGTTGACGATACCGTTGATATCATTGAGGAAATGCCTGCAAGCGTTGTAAAGAGAATTCTGAAAAACACAGATGCCGAAACACGTCTTGCAATAAACCAGATATTACAGTATCCCGATGACAGTGCAGGAAGTATAATGACCATTGAGTACGTTGACCTCAAAAAGCATTATACTGTTGAGCATGCGTTTTCGCACATCAAGAAAACGGGCGTTGATAAGGAAACGATATACACCTCTTACGTTACCGATAACGAGCGTCATCTTATCGGCGTTGTGACTGCACGCGATTTATTGCTTGCAGACCGTGAGGAAACGATTGAAAATATTATGGAAACCAACGTCATTTCCGTAAATACGCTCGACGACAGGGAGGACGTTGCAAAGCTTTTTGAAAAGTACGACTTTCTTGCTCTTCCCGTTGTAGATAAAGAGGGAAGGCTTGTCGGTATCGTTACCGTCGATGACGCTATTGACGTCATTAACGAAGAGACCGAAGAGGACTTTGCTATTATGGCAGGTATTACACCTCAGGAAAAGCCTTACCTTCAATCAAGCATCTGGAGAATTTTCTTATCCCGTGTTCCGTGGCTTTTGATACTTATGATTTCTGCAACCTTTACGGGTATTATTATCACAAGCTACGAGAAGGCGCTGTCCGTCTACGTTGTTTTGACCTCGTTTATCCCTATGCTTATGGGTACAGCGGGTAACTCCTCAAGTCAGTCCTCGGTGACTGTTATCCGAGGCTTGTCTCTTGGAGAGATAAAATTTACGGATATGCTTCGCGTACAGTGGAAGGAGCTTCGTATTTCTTTTCTTTGCGGTATTACCCTTGCAATCGCAAATTTTGCAAAGCTTTATTGGTTTGACAGACTCGTGCTCGGAAATGCGGATATAACCGTTCAGGTTGCAATCATCGTTTCCATAACCATTCTCGTTGCAATCGTTCTTGCAAAGCTTGTCGGATGTACTCTTCCGATTATAGCCGAGAAGATAGGCTTCGACCCTGCCGTTATGGCAAGCCCGTTTATAACGACTATCGTTGACGCTTTGTCGCTTCTCGTTTTCTTTCAGATTGCAGGATTGTTCTTGCCGATATAAAAGACTGCTTCGGCAGTCTTTTTTGTGTCGTTTGTGTTAAAACTGTATTGTTTTAGTCATTGAAAAGATATGGTCGATGTGATAAAATTTAAATATGGAGGTGTAATTGTGAATTTTAAAGGTAAAAACGTAATCGTAACGGGTGCCGCAAAGGGTATAGGAAGAGCTATCGTTCTCGGATACGCAAGGCTCGGTGCAAATGTTGTAGCAATTGATATACTTGAAAAAGAGCTTGAAAAGACTGTCCGTGATGCTTCGGAATATAATACAAAAATAAAAGGAATCTGTATAAGCGTATCCGACGAGGAGGCAATCCGCAAGGCTGTCAGAGACTCGGTTGAGGAATTTGAACAGATTCATGTTCTCGTCAACAATGCAGGAATATATCCCGGTAACAATTTTATAACGCAGAAAACAGAAGAGTGGAAAAGAATAATTGACATAAACATTCTCGGCACTATGTATCCTACTCAGGAAATACTTCCGCATATGATAGAAAACGGATACGGAAGAATTATAAATCTCGGCTCGGTTGCGGGCGAATACGGACTTGACGCCTTCGTTGATTATTCAATGACTAAAGGTGCTGTTATTTCCTTTACTAAAGCTTTGTCCAAGCTTGTAGGTGATAAAGGGATAACCGTAAACTGTGTATCTCCCGGTACGATTAATACAATTTCAGAAAATACGTTGCTCGATGAACGAACTACGCTGAAAAGATTTGGAACACCCGACGAGCTTGCAAATGCGGTGATGTTTTTGTCAAGCGATGAGGCTTCGTATATAACGGGGCAGAATCTTCTCGTTGACGGAGGCAGAAGGTCAACCTGAGACAATTTGATACCTATTTTTCGAAATCACCTAAAATTTAACACTTTTTAACGCTTATCACAAGATAGGCGTTATTTTTTTGTAAAATCATCTTGACAGCACAATTTATTGTATATATAATTATTATGATAAAGTATATGAAAAAGTGAGATATAAATGATAAAGCTTGTTGTATGCGACCTTGACGGAACACTTCTTCCGTACGGTGATGAAAAATTGAATAGCAATACCGTCGAGCGTATCAAGGGGATTCTTGATAAAGGAATAAAATTTGCCGTATCCTCGGGCAGAGTATACTCAGAGCTTTGTGAGTATCTTTCGGATTTTCGTGAGAGCATCTATTTTATATCCTCCGACGGAGCCTTGATGACCTATGCCGACAAGGTGATTTTCCATAAGCCTTTTTCTGCGGACGCTATGAATTATGCCGTTTGTTCAGCAGGTAATTCCGTGTTGAGATTTTTCGGCAAGGGTAAGGTATGGTCGTTTAATGATAAGAGCAACGTATTTCCAAATGATACGAGATTTTTAAAGCCCTTTGAAATTAAAGAGCCGATTTATAAGATTGTATCATACGGAGCTCCGATACCGAGCTTTGAAGGAGCGTATTCGCGTACTCATTATTCCGACGGAAGTATATCCGAATACGTACCGCCTTATGCGAATAAGGGAGTGACCCTCGGCGCTCTTCAGAGACATATCGGCGTGTCCTTGTATGAGACCCTTGCTATCGGTGATTCGGTGAACGACATACCGATGATGAAGAATGTAAAATACAGCGTAGCGGTAGGGAACAGTGCCTCCGCGCTTCGTGCTGAGTGTAAGCTTCACAGTGAAACGGCGCTTGCAATTCTTGAAAAAGTGTGGTTAAATGCAGATTTTAATACCTGAATTTAACAAAAACAACACAAAACAACATTTGATTTCTAAAAATATTACAAAAAACAAGATTTTCTTACTCAAAAATATTGACAAATCCAAAATATACGCTATAATTATAAATGTAAAAGTATGAAACCAAATTTCTATGGTGGTGAAATTATGAAATATACTGTTGAAACTGCTGAAAAAACACCGAGAATAGACCTTCTCAAAAAGAATCTTATGGCGGCTAAGCCTCAGATAGAGGTTGAGCGTGCAGTTCTTTTGACCGAGTCTTATATGAAGACGGAGGGCGAGCCTATGGTAATCAGACGTGCCAAGGCTTTTCAGAATATTCTTGAGAATATCCCCATTGTAATTCGTGACCACGAGCTTATTGTCGGTTCTACCGCAAAGAATTCAAGAGGATGTCAGATATTCCCCGAGTTCTCTTGCCAGTGGGTCGAGGATGAGTTTGAGACTGTTGCAACGCGTAGCGCTGACCCCTTTGAGATTTCCGACGAGAACAAAAAGATTCTCTCAGGCATCTTCAAGTATTGGAAGGGAAGAACTACAAGCGAGCTTGCAGAGTCTTATATGACATCGGCAACGCGCGATGCAATTGCGGCTAACATCTTTACCGTCGGAAACTATTTCTTCAACGGCGTCGGACACGTTTCCGTACGCTACGACAAGGTTTTAAAGATTGGTTATAAGGGAATTATCGCAGAGGCAGAGGCTGAGCTTGAAAAAATCAACGTTGGAGATGCGGATTACGTTACTAAGTCTGCACTTCTCAATGCTGTAATTATAAGCGCAAGCGCAGCTATTACATATGCTAACAGATACGCTAACCTTGCTTTGCAGATGGCTGAGAAGGAAACCGATGCCACTCGCAAGAAGGAGCTTTTGAATATTGCTCTCAACTGCTCAAGAGTACCCGCAAACGGAGCTGAAACCTTCTGGGAGGCTTGTCAGTCCTTCTGGTTCGTTCAGATGCTTCTCCAGACCGAGTCCAACGGTCACTCGATTTCTCCCGGTCGCTTTGACCAGTATATGTATCCCTATTACGAAGCATATAAGAGCTCTCCCGAGTTTGACAAGTCCTTTGCTCAGGAGCTCGTTGACTGCGTATGGATAAAGCTTAATGATATGAACAAGATTCGTGACGCCGTTTCCGCAGAGGGCTTCGCGGGATACAGTATGTTCCAGAATCTTATCGTAGGCGGACAGACCGCAGAAGGTCTTGATGCAACCAACGATATGTCCTTTATGTGTATTGCGGCTTGTATGCACGTAATGCTTCCTCAGCCTTCCTTCTCAATCCGTGTATGGAATAAGACTCCTCACGAGCTTCTCTTGAAGGCTGCTGAGCTTACCCGTACGGGTAGCGGTCTTCCCGCGTACTACAACGACGAGGTTATCATTCCCGCGCTTATCGGCCGTGGACTTACGGTTGAGGATGCACGCGAGTATAACATCATCGGATGCGTTGAGCCTCAGAAGGGCGGTAAGACTTGGGGCTGGCACGATGCGGCATTCTTCAATATGTGCCGTGTGCTTGAGCTTGTATTCTCTCAGGGCGAGGACAAGGGTAAGCAGATATCCATCCGTACAAAGCCCGTAGAGGAGATAAAGAGCTTCGAAGAGTTTATGGACGTTTACAAGGTCCATATGAACTATATGATAGGACTTCTCGTCAATGCCGATAACGCGATTGACGTGGCTCACGCTGAGCGTTGTCCTCTTCCGTATCTCTCCGGTATGATAGACGGATGTATCGAGTCGGGTAAGACTCCCGAGCAGGGCGGTGCAATTTACAACTTCACGGGTCCACAGGGCTTTGGCGTTGCAAACGTTGCCGACTCTCTCTATGCTATAAAGAAGCTTGTATTTGACGAAAAGAAGATAACCCTTGCAAAGCTTAAGGAAACCCTTAATGCAAATTACGGCAAGAACGAAGCCTCCGATCTCGTTGATAAGATTCGTCACGAGCTTGAGGCACACGGAGTTAAGGTAGGTGAGAAGGAGCTTGCTGAAATCAAGCGTCAGCTTCCCGAGTCCTCGACCTCTGAATATTCCGATATCCGTGATATGATCCTCAGCGTTGATAAGTTCGGTAACGATCTTGAGGAGGTAGACGCTCTCGCAAGAGAAGCGGCTTACACCTATACCAAGCCCTTACAGCAGTATAAGAATCCTCGCGGCGGTGTATTCCACGCAGGTCTTTATCCCGTATCGGCAAACGTACCTCTCGGAGCACAGACCGGTGCTACTCCCGACGGACGTTATGCTTACACTCCTATGGCGGACGGTGTTTCTCCCTCCGCAGGAATGGATGTGAGCGGTCCTACCGCAAGTGCTAACTCGGTTGCAAAGCTTGACCACGGAATTGCTTCAAACGGTACGCTTTTCAATATGAAGTTCCATCCCTCTGCCCTTGAAGGAATGTCGGGTCTTGAGAGCTTCGTATCTCTCGTCAGAGGATATTTTGACCAGAAGGGTATGCACGTGCAGTTCAACGTCGTAAGCCGTGATACGCTTCGTGATGCTCAGCTTCATCCCGAAAAGTATCAGAGCCTTATCGTTCGCGTTGCGGGATACAGTGCACTCTTTACTACACTTTCCAAATCGCTTCAGGATGATATCATCAACCGTACCGAGCAGGGTGGATTTTAATGCTTGAAAAGGATTTGATGACCCGAGGCAGAATATTTGATATTCAGAAATTTTCAACCCACGACGGTCCGGGTATTCGCACCATAGTCTTTTTGAAGGGCTGTCTTCTTCGATGCAGATGGTGCTGTAATCCCGAGTCTCAGTCCTACGACATCCAGACGATGCTGCAAGGTGGCAAGGAGAAGACTATCGGAGAGGACGTAACCGTTGCCGAGGTTTTTGAAAAGATCAAAAAGGATAAGGTTTATTACACGAGAAGCGGCGGCGGTATCACCCTTTCGGGCGGTGAGACGCTTTGCCAGGCTGAATTTGCCGAGGCATTGCTTCGTACCTGCAAGAATTACGGTATCAATACCGCAATCGAAACCACTCTCTGTGTGCCTTTCTATATGATTGAACCCCTCATACCGCTCATTGATACCTTCCTTGTTGATATCAAGCATATGAACAGCGCAAAGCATGAGGAGTTTACGACAATGAAGAATGAGCTTATTTTACAAAACGCCGTTGAGGTTGCAAAGAGAGCAAAAAGCTTCATTGTCAGAGTTCCCGTCATTCCGACCTTTAACGATACAGAAGAAGAAATCAAGGACATTGCAAGCTTTGCAAAGAGCCTTCACGGTGTTGAACAGATGCATCTGCTTCCGTACCATCGCCTCGGATATGATAAGTACGTCGGTCTTGGCAGGGAATATAAGATGGGAGATATAACACCTCCCGACAAAGAGCATATGAATACTTTAAAGAAGGCTGCTGAATCAACGGGTATTAAGGTTGTTATCGGTGGCTGATAAGGTGATAGCATTGGAAAATCTTGAAAAGGATTATAAACAAAGAATAATACAAGAGCTTGTTCCGGGTAAGCAGATAACCATTGCACACAACATTGCAAATCCCGACAAGATTTTGTACAGAAAGCTTGGTCTTGACCCCGCCCGTGATTATTCCGAAAAATCGGCAATCGGTATCGTAACGATGTCACCTGCCGAATACGCAATAATCGCGGCGGATATAGCGCTGAAGACATCGGGAGCGGAGCTTGGCTTCGTTGACCGCTTCAGCGGAACACTTATCGTAACGGGAACCGTTTCCGAGGTTGACGAGTCGCTTCGCGCAGTCGTTGACTATGCAAAGGAAAAGCTTGGCTTTACCGTTTGTGCGGTTACCAAGACATGAGAAAGCTAATTTTGATTGGCAAGAGCGAAAGCGGAAAAAGCACACTTATTGATGCAATAAGAGGCGGAGACCTTGCTTATCACAAAACCCAATACGTACTGTACTCGGACGATATAATCGACACCCCGGGTGAGTATGCGGAAACGAAAACACTCGGCGGTGCGCTTGCCGTGTATTCTTACGAATCCGACCTCGTTGGACTCGTTGCATCGGCAACACAGCAAAGAACGTATTTTCCGCCGAATATCGTCGGAATGTCAAACCGTCCGGTAGTCGGAGTCGTTACGAAAATTGACGCTCCCGACGCCCGTCCCGATATGGCTGCGATGTGGCTTGAGGATGCAGGCTGTGAAAAAATATTTTTCACAAGCGCATACACGGGAGAGGGAGTACAAGAACTGTTAGATTTCTTGCAGAAATAAAGAAAAAATCACAGAAAACCAAAATAAAACAACAAAATCGCAACGAAATCCAACAAAATACCTCATAATCTATTGACATTATATGTCTTTAGTGATAAAATTTATTATGTTAAATAATGAATACTACTGATAGAGAAGGAGAGAAAAAATCATGACTTCAGAGTATGAGATCAAAAAACAAATCTGTGAGATCGGTAAACGAATCTACAACAGAGGCATGGTCGCTTCCAACGACGGTAACATTTCCGTTAAGCTCAGCGACAACGAATTTCTTTGCACTCCCACAGGCGTAAGCAAGGGCTTTATGACCCCTGAGTACATCTGTAAGGTTGATGCAAACGGAAAGGTAATTCAGGCTAACCCTGGATTTAAGCCCTCTTCCGAAATCAAGATGCATATGCGCGTATACAAGGAGCGTCCCGACGTTAAGAGCGTTGTTCATGCACATCCTATGTACGCTACCAGCTTTGCTATTGCAGGCATTCCGCTCACCGAGCCCATTATGCCCGAGGCAGTAATCGCACTCGGATGTGTTCCGATTGCAGAGTACGGCACCCCCTCCACCGAGGAGATTCCCGATGCAGTTGCAAAGTATCTCCAGCACTACGATGCAGTTCTTCTTGCAAATCACGGTGCACTCGCATTCTCGGATTCACTTCTCAATGCATATCACAAGATGGAGTCCGTAGAATTCTACGCACAGCTTCTTTATCAGGCTAAGGTTCTCGGAGGACCCAAGCAGCTTACCGACGCTCAGGTTCAGAGACTTTACGAGATCAGACGTCAGTTCGGTCTCAGCGGTAAGCATCCTGCAGACATTTGTCCCAACGCTAAGGCCGGTAAGCCCAGTTGTCACGGCTGTGGCGGTAGCTGCAAGGGCAATTGCTCAACCGGTGCTGCTGACGACGTTGTAGCAGAGATTACCAAGAAGGTTCTCGCACAGCTCGGCAAATAATAGGTTAATGCCATGAGCGCAAATATGGATAAGCTCATTGACGATATCGTAAGACAGGTAATAGGTGAGAGAGCTCCTAAAAAGACGCTTTCCAATATGAACCTCGAAACTGCAAAATATATCATCGACAAGGTTGAAAAAAAGGCCGAGGAGATGGGAGTCCGCGCAGTTGTTGCAATTGCTGAGGCAGGCGGTAACATTATTGCCGTTGAGTCTATGGATGACGCATATTTTGCAAGCTATGATATCGCAACCAATAAGGCGTACACCTGCGTTGCGCTGAAGATGTCCACGAAAAAGCTTTCAACGCTTTCGCTTCCGGGACAGTCACTATACGGTATACAGTTTACCAACCAAGGCAGAATAGTAATATTCGGCGGAGGAGATCCTCTTCTCTCTCAGGGAAGGGTAATCGGTGCAGTCGGTGTATCGGGTGGCAGTGAGGAGCAGGACACGGCTCTTTCAGCCTACGCAAAAGAAGTTTTTGAGGAAATAATTGAATAAAGGAGTACATAAAATGGATATTCGATCCGAGCAGATTGAAGCAATCGTTAAAGAAGTGATTGCTAACATGAACAAAGGCTCTGCATCGACTACCGTCAAGGCTCCCGCAGGTGCTGTTCCCAAGACGGCAAAGGCGGCAGTTCTTACCGGCCTTGAGAAATTCGAAATCAAAGAATTTCCCATCCCCGAGATTGGCGACGATGAAATACTCGTCAAGGTTGAAGGCTGTGGCGTGTGCGGTACTGATGCTCATGAGTATAAGCGTGACCCCTTCGGACTTATCCCCGTAGTTCTCGGACACGAGGGTACAGGTGAGATAGTTAAGATGGGTAAGAACGTAAAGCGCGACAGTGCAGGTAAGTCACTCAGCGTTGGTGACAAGGTTGTAACCTGTCTCGTATTCAAGGATGACCCTGAGATTACTATGTTCGATATGAACAAGGTTAACGTTGGAGCGGCTGACTGCTACGGTCTTACTCCCGACGATGACAAGCATCTCAACGGCTGGTTTGCCGATTACATCCTCGTTAAGAAGGGCTCTACCATTTTTAACGTATCCCATCTTGACCTTGATTCCAGAATTCTTATCGAGCCCAGTGCTGTTCTTATCCACGCAGTAGAGCGTGCTAAGACCACGGGTATTCTCAAGTTTAACTCAAGAGTTGTAATTCAGGGCTGCGGACCTATCGGTCTTATCTGTATCGCTGTTCTCAGAACTATGGGCGTTGAGAACATAGTTGCTGTTGACGGCGAGCAGAAGCGTCTTGATTTTGCAAAGGAAATGGGCGCTACGGGATTTGTAAACTTCAAGAATTACAAGGACCGTACGGAGCTTGCAAACGGTGTTAAGGAAGCATTCGGCGGCTATCTTGCCGACTTTGCATTCCAGTGTACAGGTTCTGCCGTTGCTCATTCCAACGTATATAGCTTTATCAGAGCAGGCGGCGGTCTTTGTGAGCTTGGCTTCTTCGTAAACGGCGGAGACGCTACCATCAATCCTCACTTTGACCTTTGCCAGAAGGAGATCAACCTCGTAGGCTCCTGGACCTACAACCTTCGCGATTATGCGACGACCTTTGATTTCCTTAAGCGTGCTAAGGCAATCGGCATTCCTATGGAGAAGCTTATCACTCATAAGTATCCTCTCTCTCAGATTAACGAGGCACTTCAGACCAACCTTAAGATGGAAGGCTTGAAGATTGCTATCGTAAATGAATAATCGGTAGGTAAGACTTATGGGAAAAGCAGTAGGAATGGTCGAGGTGTACGGACTGGTTGCGGCTTTCGCAGCTTGTGATGCAGGCTGTAAGGCGGCAAGCGTTACCGTTGAGGTGTTCGACAAGAACAAGCCCGCAAACGCCGATGCACTTCCTGTACCTCTTTTAGTAGTCGTTAAGTTCCGTGGCAGTGTTGATGCAGTCAATGCGGCAGTTGAAGCTGCGCTTGATGCGGCAACTCGTGTAAGCGGCGTTGTATCGCACCATGTGATTGCTAACGTCGAAGAGGACACGGAAAAAATGCTCAAGCTTAGCGGCTTTGATAAGAATTGACGAGGTGCCCTATGAAATCACTTGGATTTATTGAAATTTCCGGTGTAGCGGCTGCAATCGACGCACTTGATTTAATGTGCAAGGCGGCAGACGTTGAGCTTGTTACATGGGAAAGAAAAATGGGTGGACGTCTTGTAACACTCGTTGTTCAGGGTGACGTATCTGCGGTAACGGCGGCAATTGAAAATGCTTCCGCTCACGCAATCAAGAAGCCCTGTGCAAGTCTCGTTATAGCACGCCCTCATGAAGAAACAATGCGCATCGTCAACCTTAGCGCCGAAAGACTTAAGAAATAAGGAGTTTTACGATGGACGCACCTAAGAAAAAGTCCGCGTCAAAATCGACTGCGGCAAAAACAACAGTTAAAAATAATAATACTATAAACACAACCCAACCTGAAGAAGTAAAGGTTGAAGTCAAGGAGGAAATTAAAATGACTATGGAAGCACTTGGTATGATCGAAACCAGAGGTCTCGTTGCAGCAATCGAGGCAGCAGATGCAATGGTAAAGGCAGCAAACGTAACTCTTATCGGAACTGAGAAGATCGGTAGCGGTCTCGTATCCGTTATGGTAAGAGGCGACGTAGGAGCAGTTAAGGCTGCAACCGAAGCAGGCGGAGCAGCAGCTTCTAAGCTCGGTGAGGTTATTGCGGTTCACGTAATCCCCAGACCCCACTCCGACGTTGAGAAGATTCTCCCTGTTATCAAATAAGTTAAAATTTTAAATTAATATTACGGAGGAAACTATTATGGCACTCGAAGCACTTGGTATGATCGAAACCAGA
>JAFSID010000029.1 GCA_017439965.1 Clostridia bacterium
ATTCGGGCTCAACTGCGGGCTGCTCGGGCTCAACAGCAGGCTCTTCGGGCTCAACTGCGGGGTCTTCGGGCTCAACTGCGGGCTGCTCGGGCTCAACAGCAGGCTCTTCGGGCTCAACTGCGGGGTCTTCGGGCTCAACTGCGGGCTGCTCGGGCTCAACAGCAGGCTCTTCGGGCTCAACTGCGGGCTGCTCGGGCTCAACTGCAGGCTCTTCGGGCTCAACTGCGGGCTGCTCGGGCTCAACTGCAGGCTGCTCAGGCTCGGTAGGAGTCTCAACAGGAGTCTGCTCAGTGGGCTGCTGACCCTCGTGAGTGATGTTCTCATTTACTGTTCCACCGGGAGCGAGACCGCCGATGGTGAAGTCTTCGAGACCCATGTAGGTGTCACCAAGACCGATGTAACCGGTAGTACCAACGTCATCCTGAAGGTCATCTACCTGGAAGTTAAACTGAATGATATCGCCTTCAGCGAAGGGGTTAACGAGCGGGATAGCCATCTCGATGTTGTAAGCGGTATCAGAAACGATCTTTGCAGCGCCCTTCTGATAATCGATGTAATCTTCCATAGCATCCTCATAGCAAGAGAATCTCTTACCATAAGCGTCCATGATGAAGAGGTGGTGAGCAGCGTTAGAACCGGTGTACTCAGGAAGCTTTTCCTCGAGGTCATCACCGATACGAAGCTCTACAGCGTCGTTAAGGGAGGGATGGGGATGGTCTGCGATGTAGTCAGGGTCAGCTGACATAAGAGTAGTATCATTCTCTACCTGATAGAAAACGTAAACATACTTGTCATCGTAGAGTGCGTATACGGTTGCCTTAACGTTGGTTTCAGCACCGGCATACTTGGGGGGGTTGATCTTTACCTGCAGAGACTGGAGGTAAGCGGGATCAAGGTTTCCATCTACAGTAGCAGACGCCTTAAGTACAGTATCCTTAACGATAACTGCGGAAGCCTGAGCTGCAGATACGCTTACAGCTACACATACAACGAGTATGAGAGCAGCAAGCACAATGGCTGTGATCTTCTTCATAAGTTTTTCTCCTTATAGATATTTGCACACACCGTGTGCGTATTTTTTAAGGGATTATACTCCCTTGTTTGTACCTTGATTATACATCAACTGAAATAAAAAGTCAATAGTATGTACAGAAAAAAGAATAATTAAAAGTTTGATTTTTTGTAAAATTTGTGCAATATGCCAAAAACCGATATGCCTAATTATACAATTTCGAAAGAACAAGAGATTTTTCTGGTTTCGCCTGACTCAAGATATTGTAGAATTCCGCTCTCACGGTTAACAACTCTACCTTCGCTTGAGCAATTGGCAGGCTCAAGACCTATAACGTATTCAGCCTCGCCCATCATCTTCCATTCAACGAGATAGGGCATCGTTTCACCGTCGTAGGAAACCCTCAAGCCGAAGCCGAGCTTATCGTTGTCAATCTGTGCCCATGCATCCTTGGGAGCCTTGTAGAAGAATACCTGCTCTGCAAAGCCGTGCTGTGGAGCTTCAACAAGAAGTCGGGCATCGGCGTTAGCGGCACCTGCGTCGTTGATCGGACGGAGATACTCACAGTTTGTAGAAATCTTAGCACCTTCATCAACGAGCGGATATCCGAGATTAATATGATAAAGCAGCATAAACGGTGACTTTTCAAAGGAATTATTTTCAATCACGTTTTCAACGTTAATCTTATTCTCGCCGAGCTTTACCGTGATAGTTCTGGTATTCGTCATATTTTCACCAAAAACGGTTGCCTGTCTTGATGTACCCTTAACGGTTATAACGTAGTCGTCGTCAATCCATTCGTGGCTGACGGAAACGTCATAGCTCTGTGAATTTGAAATCCTACCGTGAAGTCCGAGTGCTTCTCCGTTATCCTCGCAGGGTGCTCCGCAATAGGTCAGACCGCAAGATGTGATAAGTCCCGCGGTAAAGTTTCTCAAAAAGTCCTTTTCATTATAAAAAGCAGGTGAAATTTCTCCTGTTTTTGAAATATAAGAAAGAGGCGCTCCGTTATACGACGCATAGGAAATATCCATATTTCTGTCAGGGAGAACGGTGAAGGATAACCCTGCGCCGTTTTTAACCTCAATAGCGCGCATACCTCTTGCAGGTCCCGAGGTATATTCAAGCTCGCGTGCTCCTGCGATGGACGAAACGTCCCCCACCCTCTTTAAAATCTCACGTTTCGAAAGCTTCTGTCCAAATAAAGTTGCCATATTATTTCTCCTAAACTAATTATTATCAGCTCTTAATATTAAATATCTCGAGGTTTACGGTATAATTATAATCAAAATCGAATTGAATGTCAACATTTTTCAACGCTCTATTGCTTTTTAAAACGATTTGTTATATAATTTTCATATCATTATTAATATAGGAGTATAACATGGTATTCAGTAGCGTTATATTTATCTTTGTGTTTCTATCAGCTGCATTTCTTTTATATTTCATAGTACCAAAAAAATTCAGAGGCTTAAGAAATATTGTTCTTTTAATCTTTAGTCTTGGTTTTTATGCCTGGGGTGAGCCTCGATATATTATACTGATGCTGTTTTCGATAATTATTAATTACGTCAGCGGCTTGCTCGTTGACGTCTTTAAAGAAAAACACAAACGCGCAAGTCTCATAACGCTCATCACCTGCACGGTACTTAACCTCGGGCTTCTTGCATACTTCAAATATTTTACATTCTTTGCCGAAAGCTTTGTAAAAGCATTCGGAATTGATATAACCGTTGCTCAAATACTTTTACCTATCGGTATTTCATTCTATACCTTCCAGGGCCTCAGCTACGTTATAGACGTTTACAGATGTGATGCTCCCTCGCAAAAGAATCCCTTAAATATAGCGCTTTACATTTCACTATTCCCTCAGCTCATCGCCGGTCCTATCGTCCGTTACAAAACCGTTGCTGAGGAAATCAAAACCAGAAATGAAACGGCTGACGATTTTGCAAGCGGAGCCCGTCGCTTTATGTTCGGCTTTGCAAAGAAAATGCTTCTCGCCAACACAATGGGAGCAGTTGCAGACGAGATATTTGCGCTGAGCGTTGAGTCACTCCCCTTTGATTTGGCATGGCTCGGAGCTATTACCTTCCAGTTCCAGATATACTTCGACTTTTCGGGATATTCCGATATGGCTATCGGTCTCGGCAAAATGTTCGGCTTCCATTTTCTTGAAAACTTCAATTATCCGCTCATCTCAAAAAGCGTTACTGAATTCTGGAGAAGATGGCATATGTCACTCGGAACGTGGTTCAGAGACTACGTATACATTCCTCTTGGAGGCAACAGAACGAGCAAAGCTCGTCATATATTCAACATTCTCGTCGTTTGGACTCTCACGGGCTTCTGGCACGGTGCCAACTGGACCTTTATGGCTTGGGGAGTATACTTCGCAATATTTCTGATTTTAGAAAAATATTTCCTCAAAAAGCTCCTCGATAAGATACCTGCGGTATTTTCACACATATACTGTCTGTTTCTGACAACTATAAGCTGGGTGATTTTCAATTCCCCTTCCCTTTCGTTTGCATTTAAATATATCGGCAGAATGTTTTCGTTCGGTCAAATCACCGACCGCTTCGTATACCTTGTAATTCAAAATGCTCTTTGTCTCGTAATTTGTATTTTTGCTTCAATGCCCATCAGCAAAAAGCTGACGCAACTACTTTCCAAAATCAAAAACGAAAATCTCAGAGTGCTTGCAACAGACTATCCGGCAGGTATTCTCGCTGCAATCCTTTTCGTTATTTCAATTCTTTATTTAATCAACACGACCTTCAACGCATTTATTTACTTTAGATTTTAAGGAGGAACAGAATGAAAAAATTATATAACCTTCTTGCAATCATAGTTTTCTTATTCATTATTTTCTCCATCCCCGTTGCAACTAAGCTTGCAGAAAATAAGGATTATTCTTTTTACGAAAACAGAAATCTTGCAACCGTTCCCGAATATTCAACAAAGGAATTCTTAAACGGCTCTTATCTGCCAAAGTGGGAAACATACCTCTCAGACCACATCGCATTCCGTGATGAGATGATATACGCCTACACTTATTTAAATGCAAACGTTTTTAAAAAGGTTAACGTAAACGACATCATTCTCACAAATACTGCACTCCTGCCGTATAACGTTCCGAGAACGATTATAAAGGATGATGTTGTAGCATCGTGCAAAAAGATGTCCGATAAGCTTTCGGCACTCGACAATGCCTGCAAGGACGTCGGAGCGCAATTCATCTATGTCGGAATACCCGAGCAGCGTTCGATGCTTCGAGAGGATTATCCCGATTACCTCGAAAACGACAGTGAATACCTAAGCCTCGTTGAAGCTGAATTTTTCAAAGCACTTGACAGTTGCGGAATTGAATACGTCAATATGATGAATATATTCAAAAACGAGGATTACCGTTCCTACTATTCGGTGACCGACCATCACTACAATATATTCGGAGCATTTCGCACTTATACCGCGATAATGGATTACCTCGAAATAACCGACAAGGCTGACGGAAGGCTTAGTGAGGAGGACTTCAATCTCGTAAATCTTGAGCATAACTTTTTCGGCTCAAGAGCAAGAATGATTTATAAGGCTTATCCAATCCCCGATTATCTTTCGTATTACGAGCCAAAGGTTGCAATCCCCTTTGACAGATACGACAGCGGTGTCCATATTAACAGAATATTCTTCGTCCCCAAGGATGTTAACGAGGACATAACCTACAACGTATATATGGGCGGAGATAATGCGGAAACCTATATCTACACAAACAGACCCGAGCTACCGAAGCTGCTCATTTTCGGTGACTCCTTTACCAATCCGCTTGAAACCTTGCTTTACACTTCATTTGATTCAATGCTTGCAATAGACCTCAGACACAACAATAAAAGCATTTATGAATATCTCAACGAATATCAGCCCGACGTCGTTCTGCTTGTACGTGACGATACCTGCTATCTGTCGTTTGACGGAAACGGAAAATTTTAACTTCTTTTATGCACCGAGCGTTTTGCTCGGTGCATTTTTTGTGTATAATTCGTTATTTTAGGAATAATATATATTATAAAAAATATGCGAGGTTCAAAATGCAAGATAGTCAGGCTCTGTATTTATTTCACGAAGGCACAAATTTTCAGGCTCATAAATATCTCGGCTCACACAAGTTAAATGATGAATACGTGTTCAGAGTATGGGCTCCTCACGCCGACTCTGTGGAAATAGTCGGTGACTTTAACGGCTGGAGCGACGGATGGTACATGAATAAGATTTCCAATCAAGGAGTATGGGAAATAAAAGTATACATCGACTGTCCTGACGGATTTTATTATAAGTACAAAATTACAAACGGAAATAAATCAGTTCGAAAAGCCGACCCGTATGCTTTTTATTCCGAAACCGAAGGAAAAAGCGCCTCAAGATTCTGGGAATTTACCGACTTTGAATGGAGCGATGAAGGATGGATAAAATATACCGAGAGTATTCCACTCCGTTCGGACAGCGCCTCACTCCCAATACCTATGAACGTATATGAAATACATCTTGGGTCGTTTTGCAAAAAAGATAACGGCGAGTATTTAAATTACAGAGAATATGCTGACATAATTGCAAACTACGCAAAACGGATGGGCTATACTCATATAGAGCTAATGCCGATAGCGGAACATCCTTACGGAGGCTCATGGGGATATCAGATAACCTCCTATTTTGCCCCTACCTCACGCTTCGGCACTCCTGACGATTTTAAGTACTTCGTCAACAGGCTTCATTCCTGCGGCGTCGGAATCATACTCGATTGGGTGCCCGCTCATTTTCCAAAGGACGAATTTGGTCTTGCGGATTTTGACGGAGAGAAATGCTATGAATATCAAGCAGAATGGAGAAGCGAGCATAAGTCGTGGGGTACTCGTTGTTTTGACGTAGGTCGGCAGGAGGTACAGTCGTTTCTTATTTCAAACGCTTTATATTGGCTTGAGGAATACCACATAGACGGCTTAAGAATCGATGCGGTAGCATCTATGTTATACCTCGATTACGACAGAAGCGACTCCAAATGGGTTCCAAACACCAACGGTACAAACGAAAGTCTTGAAGCCATTGCGTTCTTCAAAAAGCTGAACTCGTCAATTCACACTGAATTTCCGAGGGTAATAGTTATAGCAGAAGAATCAACCGAGTGGAAAAACGTAACGAGAAAGAGTGACGATTTTGGGCTTGGCTTTGACCTGAAATGGAATATGGGATGGATGCACGATACTCTTGACTATATTAAAACTGACCCGTATTTCAGGTCGGGATGCCACAACAAGCTGACCTTCTCTTTTTTCTATGCCTTTTCAGAAAGATTCATTTTACCAATATCTCACGATGAGGTCGTGCACGGTAAACGCTCGTTGCTTGACAAATGCTACGGCGAATATTCGGAAAAATTTGAGCTTTTGAAGGTTTTTTATTCTTATATGATTGCACATCCCGGTAAAAAAATGACTTTTATGGGTTGTGAATACGGACAATTCTCCGAGTGGGACTACGAAAAAGAGCTTGAATGGTTTATGACCGATTTTGAAAAGCACGGGGACCTGCAACGCTTTTTTGGAGAAATAAACAATTTTTACCTGAAAAATTCTGAATTATGGGAAAACGACTTTTCTTGGGAAGGTTTTCAATGGATTGTATCCGATGACAATGAACAAAATATAATTGTATTTGAACGTATTAATTTAAAAAAGAGTAAAATAATATGCGTATTTAATTTTTCTCCCATAAGTCGATACAAATATAAAATCGGAGTAGATGAGCCGGGAAAATACAAGCTTCTTTTATCCACAAAACGTAACGAAGAAGCTCTTGAAGCGCAAAAAGCATCTTCACACGGGCGTGTGTATTCATTAGAGCTGACAATCGAAGGGTATACGGCAAAATTCTATACAATTGACAAAAGTGACGATAATTTGGAGATAATATGAAAAAGAAAAAAGAAACGGTAGCGATGATTCTTGCGGGAGGACAAGGTAACAGACTCGGAGCCTTGACCTCAACTGACGCAAAGCCTTCTGTATCCTTTGGCGGAAAATACAGAATTATAGATTTTGTGTTGTCTAACTGCGCAAATTCAGGTATTGATACAATAGGCATACTTACTCAGTATCAGCCATTAACACTAAACGAATATATAGGCAACGGACAGCCATGGGATCTTGACAGAAGCACGGGCGGCGTGCAAATACTTCCGCCTTATCAATCAAAAAGCACAGATTGGTATAAGGGTACCGCAAATGCGATATATCAAAACTTAAATTTTATAGAAAAGTATTCCCCGCAATTTGTTTTAGTATTATCGGGAGACCATATATACAAAATGGATTACTCAAAACTGATTGAATATCACAAGAGTAAAAATGCAAGCTGTACAATTGCTGTCAAAGAGGTTAACCTTAAAGAAGCACGACGTTTTGGAATTATGACTTATGACTATAATTTTAAAATAAACAGCTTTGAAGAAAAACCCGAAATACCAAAAGGAACTTCTGCTTCAATGGGAATATACGTGTTTTCAACTGACACGTTAATGCAATATCTGAAACAGGATAATGAAAACGACAAGTCATCAAAGGACTTTGGAAAAGATATAATTCCGCATATGATCAATAATAACGAAAGTGTTTTTGCTTACACTTTCGACGGATATTGGAAGGATGTCGGAACTGTTGAAAGTCTATGGGAAGCAAATATGGATATGCTCGGTGATTCACCCGTTTTCTCAACGGCCGACAGACAATGGAAGATACGCTCAAGAAGTAACGCCGAGCCTCCGCAGTTCGTTGGAGGTGACGCAAAAATAGTAAATTCAAACATAACTGAAGGCTGTATTATAAACGGCACTGTAGAAAACAGTGTCATAGCACAGGGAGTTTATATTGCACGCGGTGCGAGAGTCGTTGACTCTGTGATTTTTGACAGAGTTAAAATTCTCGAGGGCGCAAGCGTTATTCATTCAATAGTTGATGCTGACTCGGTTATCGGAAAAGGAGCCACAGTCGGTCGAGAGGATTACCTTGCGCCTATAACTGTAATTAATAAAAGCGCACAAGTTAACGACGGAGACAAAATAGTATAAGGAGACAGAATGGCAACCTTAGGTATAATTTTTTCTAATCTTCACGATAAAAGCATCCCAGAGCTAACTAAAGACAGGACTATGGCGTCCGTGCCCTTTGGATGCAGATACAGACTTATCGACTTCCCTTTATCAAATATGGCAAATGCAGATATTAAAAGAGTGGGAATAATAACTCACTACAATTATTATTCATTGATGAGGCATCTGTCAAACGGAAAGGAATGGAATCTCGCAAGAAAGGATGCGGGCTTAATTTTGCTTCCACCGTTTGTATCAGGATTCTCATCGGATAACAAAAAGCTTTATACGACGCGTCTTGAAGCTATTAAAAGCATTTCTGATTTTATATATTCATCAACAGAAGAATACACGGTTATGAGTGATAGCGACGTTGTATCCAACATAGACGTAAATGAACTGATTTATGACCATAAAAGAAACAACCGTGATATCACGCTTGTAACAAAGTCGGTTTTTGTTCCGAGAGGGACTCAGACATCACGCGTCGCAATAAAAAGCACTTTAGGTCGCGTAACGGAAATATATTCAATAAACAGTGACACTCACGGTAAGCGCAATCTGATGATCAATATAACGGTAATAAAAACAGAGCTTCTCAAATCAGTTTTGAGCGAGAGTATTTCGACGGGCGATAAAAGCTTTACGGATGACGTTTTGAGAAAGAATACCAGCACTTTGAATATAGGAGAATATTTATACAACGGACCGTACTTTTGTATAGATTCGCTTTCGTCTTTTTTTCACGCAAATATGGAGTTGTTGTCGACAGACGAGCAAAACAATCTGTTTCACGTAGAGTCGAGACCAATTTATACAAACGTTCATTCGTCGCCTCCTACTCGCTTCTGTAATAATGCAAACGTCAAAAACTGTTTAATTGCCGACGGTTGTAAGATTGAAGGAAACGTGCGCGACTCAGTGATATTCAGAGGAGTCAGAATAGGAAAGGGCTGTAACGTAGAGAATTGCATTTTATTTGAGAACACAAGCGTTGACGTAGGCTGCAATCTTAAAAACGTTATCACTGATAAAAACGTAAACATAACGGAGGGTGCAACTCTTTACGGACATACGAACAAGCCGTTTTATATCGAAAAAAATTCCGTGATATGAGGTGAAAATGAAAATACTGTTTGCAACGAGCGAGTCGTTACCCTTTGTCTCAACAGGAGGACTTGCCGACGTATCAGAAAGCCTGCCCCACGCACTAAACAGCATTCCTGACGTTGATGTAAGGGTAGTTCTCCCCTATTACAGCGCCATAAAGAACGGATATGAACACAAGGTAGAATATCTTACGAGCTTTACGGTCACTCTGTCCTGGAGACGATTATATTGCGGTGTCTTTAAAATCAAGCATAACGGTGTAATATACTATTTTCTTGATAATGAATATTATTTCAAGCGCTTTGGAGTATATGGGGATTTCGACGACGGAGAAAGATTTGCTTTCTTTTCCAAAGCTATTCTTGACCTTATGAGCGCCGTTGATTTCTTTCCCGACGTATTGTATGCAAACGATTGGCAAACAGCGTTATCAATTCCGTATCTAAAAAAAATATATTTTAACGACCATCGTTACAGAAATATATTCTCTGTATTTACAATTCATAACGTAATGTATCAAGGTAGATACGGAAAAGAAATATACAAGGATATTTTAGGGTTGCCCGAAGGCTGTATGAGCGACGTAATGCTCGACGGCGACGTAAATTTTATGAAGGGCGCAATACAAACTTCAGACAGAATTACAACGGTGAGTCCAACCTACAGAGACGAGCTGTTAAGCGGTTACAATTCATTCGGCATGGATAAAGCGCTGACACTGAGACAGCAGAACTTTTGCGGTATATTGAACGGAATTGACCTATCACTTTACCCAATAAAAAAGGATAAGATGCTGTCAAAAAAAGAACTGCAAAAAGAGTTGAATTTGAAAGAATCCGAAAACACGCCTATTATTGCAATAGTTTCACGGTTGTGCGAACAAAAGGGTCTCAGTATCATAAAGCCCTCACTTGAACGAATTATGAGCGAAAACGTTCAGCTTGCAGTTCTCGGAAAGGGTGATTATATGGATGAGGAGTTTTTTAAGTATCTTCAAAGAATTTATCCGGAGAAGATTTCGGTTACGATTGACTTTAACAAGGAGCTGTCAAAGCTGATATATGCAGGCTCTGACATTCTGCTGATGCCGTCACTATCCGAGCCTTGCGGCATATCGCAAATGATTGCTTGTCATTACGGAACGGTGCCTGTCACAAGAGAAACAGGCGGTTTAAGAGATACAGTAAGGTGCTATGATCCGAATAATACAGAAAACACAAACGGATTTACTTTTTACGAATATTCAGAAAGAGCATTAACGGATACAATACACAGAACACTGGAATTATATTCAACAAATGAATGGAACAAGCTTGTTAAACGGTGTATGGACTGTGATTTTTCATGGGACAGCTCTGCAAAAAAATATATTGAGGTATACAGTCGGATATGAACAACATTAATCAAATAAGCAAAGAACAAATTATTGAGGCAATTCGCTCAAAGCTTACAAAATTCTACGGAATAAGCTCTGACGAGGCTTCAAAGAATTACTACTATAAAGCTGCCGCACTCGTTTTGCGCGATATACTCCACGAAAGCCGAGCGCGGATAAATAAAATAAACAAGGAAAGTGGAAGCAAGACGGTTTATTATCTCTGTATGGAGTTTTTAGTTGGAAAAAGTCTTGAATATAACCTTCGTAATTTAGGACTGTACGATGTGTTTTACGAGGCTCTGTCAGAAATGGGAATTGAGCTTGAGGAGATTTTCGAAGAAGAGCCTGACGCAGCGCTTGGAAACGGAGGACTCGGAAGACTTGCTGCGTGTTATCTCGACGCATTAACAAGCTGTGGATACAATGCCGTAGGTTATACGATTATGTATGAATACGGACTTTTTAAGCAAAAAATTATTGACGGTGAACAGCTTGAATTACCTGACGTTTGGGTAAACGACGGTGGAGTATGGCTTGTAGGTCATCCGTCGCAATCCTGCGTTGTAAAGCTTGGCGGAAACGTCCGAGAGTCCTGGGACAGCGGAAGGCTTGAAATTATTTACGACAACGCAGAAGAGATAGAGGCTATTCCGTATGATTTAATGATAGCCGGAAAAGACGGAAAAAACGTAAACGTATTAAGACTCTGGAAGGCAAAAAACGTTGAAAGCTTTGATATGACACTCTTTTCACAAGGAGAATACGTAAGAGCGATTGAAAAGAGCAGTAACGCCGAGGTGATATCAAAGGTGTTATATCCGTCAGACAATCACAACGAAGGCAAAATGCTGAGACTCAGTCAGCAGTACTTTCTTGTTTCCGCAGCTATTCACGATATCATCAGACGTCATATATCAAAATTCGGCTCTCTTGATGGATTTGCAGAAAAGAACGCCATCCACATTAACGACACGCATCCGTCTTTATGCATCCCCGAGCTTATGAGGGTGCTTCTCGATATTCACGGATATTCCTGGGAAGATGCCTGGAATATCGTCACGTCTTGCGTATCATACACTAACCATACGATTTTACCGGAGGCGCTTGAAGTATGGCGCGAGGAGCTTATAAAAATAAGACTACCGAGAATCTACACGATAATTCAAGAAATCAACAATCGCTTTGGAGCATTGCTTTGGGAAAGATATCCAGGTGATTGGAGCAAAATATCCAATATGTCAATACTCGAAAGCGGAAACGTTAAAATGGCAAATTTATGTCTTGTCGCATCAAATAAGGTTAACGGAGTATCTGCTCTTCATTCAGAAATTTTGAAGAAAAAGGTTTTCAAGGAATTTAACGAGCTGACACCTAATAAATTTACTAACGTAACAAACGGTATTGCTCACAGAAGGTGGCTCTGCTCGGCAAACCCTACCCTTTCGGAATACCTCGACACCTTGATTGGAGAGGGCTACCGCAATAATGCAATGGAGCTTGAGAGTCTGTTGAATTACCGGGAAGACAAGAGCGTTTTGTCGGCGCTTGATTCTATAAAGCAAAACAACAAGCTGAGATTTGCCGACTATATAAAGAGGTCGAGCGGAATTGTTGTTTCACCTGATTCGATATTCGACGTACAAATAAAGCGTATGCACGAATATAAACGACAGCTTTTAAACGCGCTGAATATTATTTGGGAATATATCGAGTTATGTGATAATCCGCTCGTTGACAGACCTCCTATCACTCATATTTTCGGCGCTAAGGCTGCATCTAACTATTATCGGGCAAAGGAAATAATCAAGCTTATTTGGTATTTGTCAAAGGAAATAAATTCCAATCCCATCGTTAAAGGCAGATTAAACGTTGTCTTTTGCGAAAACTACAACGTAAGTCTTGCAGAAAAGCTAATTCCTGCGGCTGAAATCAGCGAGCAAATTTCTCTTGCAGGAAAAGAAGCAAGCGGTACGGGTAATATGAAAATGATGATGAACGGCGCTATAACGCTCGGCACGCTTGACGGAGCAAACGTTGAAATTGCGGAGGCTGTCGGAAAAGAAAATATTTATCTCTTCGGTCTTGAATCGGATGAGGTTGACGACCTATGGAAAAAGGGGTATCAATCATATCAATATTACAACGCTAATGATAAAATAAAGAGAATCATAGACAGGCTACAACGAGGCTTTGCAAAGGAAAGCTTTTCAAACATTGCGGAATACCTTCTTCGCAGCGGAAAGATAGCAGACCCTTATATGTGCCTTGCCGACTTTGAATCATACTCCAACAGAAAAGCCGAAATGCTCAACGATTACCGCGACAGAACATTGTGGCAGAAAAAATCACTTATCAATATTGCAAAATCGGGCATCTTCTCCGCAGATAGAAGCGTGCGTGAATACGCCGAAAATATATGGCATATTGACAAGGCGAATTATTAATGATAAGATGTAACACTTCCGCAAACAAAAAAGTATCCTTATACAAGCTGAAAAACGGTAAGCACACTTATTCAAGCTCGTGCAGGCGCGGTGATTCGTTTATTTTCGTTTTTAAGGCAGAGCGTTCACTCGGAATAACCGACGTATATCTTACTGTAAACAATGCCCGTTACAGCTTTATATGGCGTGGCATCGATTTGTCATACGAATCATACACATTGGATATATCCGAATTAGTCTTAAATCACAACTGCCACTTTAATTACGATGTTATCATTCAATGTAATAACGAGGTGTACAGAATTGATTCATCAAGCGGTACGGTAGACAATGACTCAATTGAATACCTTGTAAACCGTGATGCTGGCAGAGACTTTATTTTCACAATAGAGTCAGATTTTAAAACAGGTTATATAAGCGGTTGCATTTATCATATCTTCGTTGACAGATTCAATAAGTCTTATCCTAAAATAAGAAGTGATTCAAGATACTGCGAGGATTGGGAAAACGGGATTCCCGAGTTTGCAGAAAACAATGGAGATTTCATTTTAAACAACACACATTTCGGCGGGAATTTTCAAGGAATAATAGAAAAGCTTGACTATTTATCCTCATTATCCGTTGAATATATTTATTTGAGTCCTATATCAAAAGCATTCTCAAATCACAAATACGACGTTGGTTCATATTTTGACATCGACGAAAACTTTGGAGGGGAAAGTAAATTCAAAGAATTAGCCGATGCCTGTCACTCGAAAGGGATTAAAATTATACTCGACTGCGTTTTTAACCATACGGGTGATGACAGCGTTTATTTTAACAAGTATGGAAAATACGAATCAATAGGCGCGTATCAATCAAAGTCTTCTAAATATTACGGTTGGTACACCTTTTATGAATATCCTGATAAATACAGCTCCTGGTGGGGTATTGGTTGCTTACCTGCAATTAAAAAGGGATGCGAGGAATTTATAAGCTTCATATGCGACTTCGACGGAGTAATTGATTACTATATGAGGCTTGGAGTTGACGCAGTAAGGCTTGACGTTGCGGACGAGCTGACTCTTGACTTTATTAAAAAAATCAAGGATTCAGTGCTTCGTAACAACGAAAACGGTATTGTAATCGGAGAGGTATGGGAAAACGCAACGAGAAAGAATGCCTACGGAGAGGATAAGTATTACCTTGATTCCGTCAAGCTTGACTCGGTAACTAATTATCCGTTGATGAACGCAATAATAGATTTTGCAAAAGACGGAAACACAAACGGACTGAAATCTGTGCTTGCTGAATTGCTGTGTGATTATCCCGAAAGAAATCAATTGCTTTTGATGAATATTCTATCAACTCACGATACAAAAAGATTTATTTCTCGCTTTGCGTCGGCTCCGACAAAAAACAGTGAAAAAGCTGTTTTTAAAATGACTGACGGTGAATATCACTATTCGATTAAAAAGCTAAAAAACGCACTTGTGATTCAAGCGTTCATTATTGGTACTCCGTGTATTTATTACGGTGATGAAATCGGTATGCAGGGACTTGACGACCCGTTTAACAGAATGCCGATGAAGTGGAATAACGTTGACGTTGATCTGCTTGAATGGTATAAAAAAGTTTTGTATATACGAAAAAAATACCGCCCGTTACATTTGGGCGGTATGAAGATAGTATATCTTAATAACGGGGTATTCATCTTTGACAGATACACGGATGAAGAAACGGTAAGAATAATAGTAAACCAATCGAAAAAAGCAATAAGATATAAAATAGACGGTTACAGTCTGTTTGATGAATGCGAAGTAAACGAAATAACCGTGCAGACGAATAAATCTGCTTGTATTAAGCTTTATCGGATGCGAACATCTTACCAAGATCGTATACCGATTTAACGGGTACGATTTCTGCTCCTTCCAGGTCAAGCTTTTCAAGCTTAGGCGCCAAGCGGTGCGGTACGACGATTCTGCGGAATCCGAGACGCGCCGCTTCTTTTACTCGCGACTCAATGAAGCTTACAGACCTTACTTCTCCCGATAAGCCAACCTCTCCTATCGCAACAAGATTATCGGGAATCTCAATATCACGGTAAGCAGATATCAGCGCCATAACGATACCGAGGTCCGACGAGGGCTCATCGAGTCTCAAGCCACCCGTTACGTTGAGATATACGTCCTGAGTCGAAAAGAAAATACCAAGACGCTTTTCAACAACCGCAATAAGAATTGAAAGTCGGTTGTAATCAACACCCGTAGACATACGTTTCGGGGACGGAAAAACGGTTTTTGAAACAAGAGCCTGAACCTCGGCAAGAATTGAACGGCTTCCTTCAAGTATACATACGGTACAGCTTCCGGAAACGTTTTTAGGTTTTTCGGAAAGAAGTGCTCGGCTCGGGTCGGTTACCTCCTCAAGACCTGCATCACTCATTTCAAACACACCGATTTCGTTAGTTGAGCCGTATCTGTTTTTTGCAGCTCTTATGAGTCTGTACGACTGTGTTCTTTCACCCTCAAATGACAGAACGACGTCTACCATATGCTCAAGCACCTTGGGACCTGCAATCGCTCCGTCCTTATTGACGTGACCGACTATAACGGTCGCCATATCGGATTTTTTAGTAGCGTTAATAAGAGTCATTGCAGAGGTCTTGACCTGAGTAATACTACCTGAAATAGAACTGATTTCAGGTGAAAATACCGTTTGAATTGAATCAATAATCAACAAATCAGGCTTTAAAGCATCCGCTTCTGCGAGAATGACGTCAACGTCAGTTTCACACAAAAGGTGTACGTTTTCACCGTCAACTCCGAGTCTTTCCGCGCGAAGCTTGATTTGTGTTGCAGATTCCTCTCCCGATACGTACAAAATCTTATTATCAGTCATTTTTTTGCATATCTGCAAAAGTATTGTACTTTTGCCTATACCCGGCTCACCTGAAAGAAGGATAACGGAGCTTTTTACGATTCCACCACCAACTGCGCGGTCAAATTCGGAAATACCTGTTTTATAACGAGACTCACCGCTTCTGTCGGCTTTTATTTTAGATATAGGTGTTGAAAGGTTTTCTACAAGATTAATTTTAGGTCTCTGATAAGGATTGACAGCCTTTTCGGGCAAAACTACCTTTTCTTCAATCGTATTCCATGAACCGCACTCGTAGCACTTACCTTGCCATTTTGAGTATTCAAAACCGCAATTAGTACAAACGTGTACGACCTTTGTTGAATTTTTAGCCATTTCTCATCCTCAATTACTTTGATTAATAAATTCTATTATTGATTCACAAATAATAAAAGCAAGCTTTTCCTGATATGCATCTTCAGTCAGTTTTTTAAGCTCTTCATCATTAGACATAAATCCGCATTCAACAAGCACCGCAGGACACTCAAGTCTGTCAAGCACGTAGATTGATGATGTTGACGGTTTGACTTGTCTTTTATTTTCCGGCTGTAATTTAGCTACGGTATATTCTTGAATCAACTCAGCTAATTTTAGCGAAGCGTCGTTATTCGTTGAATAAAAAACCTGTAGACCGCAATACTTTGAAATCGGAAACTTATTCATATGAATGCTTACAAATACAGGCGATTCAAACGTGTTGGTGATTTTAACGCGGTTTAAAAGATCTGCCCTCTTTTTTGATGTATCACTTTCATCGCACAGTAACGCATCTTCACTGCGCGTCATTACACAATTAATTTTATATAACGCCAAAAAATCTTTTATTCTTTTAGAAAGCTTTAAATTTATATCCTTTTCGAATATTCCATTTACATCAGCACCACCGTCAATACCTCCGTGTCCGGGATCTAAAACTACGGTAACGGTGTCATCTGACGTTGATACGGTGGCATCATACGAATCAAAAGCTGTATATCTGCTTATAGTAAAAAACAGCAATGCAAAGAAAAGAAACAAAAATGATACGATAAGGATTTTAATTAAAAATACCTTAGCTCTTTTCTTGTATACAATTACCATATTCAATCCTCCGAAAACGACGTACAAACACTTGTAAATCATTATATGAAGGATTTTATAGAATTAGTAATTGTTTTTAATCTTTTCCTTCTCCTCGTCGTATTTAATACCAAACAATGTGCGAAGACGGAAGCAATTATATCCTAACAAATATGCAATTCCGCCAATAACAATAGCAGGAATAACTGATATAAGGAACCACCATGGAGAAATACCCGACGCTCCCTTATTTAACTCAACGAAAAGTCCTGAATACATAGACTGAGTAAAGAGATAATTAATATAATAAAAAATAGGATAAATCAAATCAACGGTTCTTTCCGCAAAATCAACGTCAGATGCAAACAGAGACGAAATGCAAGCAATGACGTTCGTAATAATAGTAGGCAGAGATGCAACAGCCATAAGCAAAAATCCGTCAGCCTTCTTGATATCCTTGAAATAGTAGCTGTTCCTATCCTTAGCGCCTGCATGCCACATAAGGCTGTAAATCAATCCAAAGAAAAAGCACAAGGAAATAACACTGCCGATAGCAACAAACCTACTTTCTGATATACTGTAAAATATCAAGAACAAAACAAGAGAATATACAGAAGAAACTGCATGATTCAAAATAAGCTTGACGACCGTTGCAATGTTTTGCTTAATACACTTCATAAATAATCCTTTCTCGAAAACACGGAATTAAAAAAGAGGCTGTCACCAGCCTCTTTTTAGTCAATTATCAGTTGCTGCAGAAAACTCTTCGAAGCACGCAGGACAGATGATTTTAGATGGATCAATGCTATCGTCAAGATAAACCTTTTCGTTGCATGAAGGACAAACGGTTTCAAAGAAATCGTAATCCTCGTCATCACAATCGCAATCACACTCATCGCAATCGCCATCGCAAATGCACTCACCGTCATCGTCAAGACACTCACAGCCGCAACACTCATCGTCACAGCAACAATCGTCTTCACAATCCCATACATATTCCTCAAGCTCGCCGAGGTCTTCGTCAATCTCTTCGATATACTCGTTGAGAATTTCATTACATTCCTGAAGCTCGGTAATTTTAGCAGCCATATCGGAAACAAGCTCGGAAAGCAACGAGATAACCTTACCTTCGTTGGTCTCACAGTCAAGCTTCATACCGTCAATGGCACCCTTGATATATGCAGCGCGTTCATTCAATGTCATAGCATTACATCCTTTCTTAATACTTGTTATTGATAATTAAACTCTTTCGAGGTACTCGCCTGTACGGGTGTCGATCTTAAGAACGTCACCGATTTCAACGAACAAGGGAACCTTGATCTCAGCACCTGTCTCAAGAGTAGCAGGCTTAGATGCACCGGTAGCGGTATCACCCTTGAAGCCGGGCTCGGTCTCGGTTACAGCAAGCTCAACGAACATAGGAGCTTCAACGGAGAATACGTTGCCCTTATAGGAAGCAACCTTTACGATATCATTTTCCTTAACGAACTTAAACGCATCGGAAAGAACCTCGCCGTTAAGAGGAAGCTGATCGTAGGTTTCCATATCCATAAAGTAATAAAGCTCACCGTCAGAGTAAAGATACTGCATATCCTTTCTCTCAACGTATGCGGGCGGATACTTATCAGAGGGGTTAAAGGTCTTTTCAACCACTGCTCCAGTGATAACGTTTCTGAGCTTAGTGCGAACGAATGCCGCTCCCTTTCCGGGTTTTACGTGCTGAAATTCGATGACCTGCATAACAGCTCCATCCATTTCAAAGGTCACGCCGTTTCTGAAATCTCCAGCAATAACTGCCATAATATTTCCTCCATAAAATTTATTTTACATAATTACATCTTATTGTATACTATTTTTTGATATTTTGCAATAGTTTTTTGTAAAAAACTTATATTTCTATCAAATGTTTTGGCGAATTAGTTAAATTTTCACACCCAAATTCACGAACAACGACAATATCCTCGATTCTTACTCCAAATTCCCCCTCCAAATAAATACCCGGCTCAACGCTCAATATACATCCCTCGGGAATAGATATTTTATAATTTGGAGAAAACGAAGGAGATTCGTGCACCTCGATACCGAGTCCGTGACCCGTTGAATGACCGAAGCATCCCTCGTAACCCTTTGAATAAATATAGTCTCTTGCAGCAGCGTCCACAACCGAGCCGAGAACTCCCGACTTAATTTTACAAAGCGCGAGTCTTTGTGCCTCAAGAACGGTATTGTAAACCTCGAACATCTTATCGCTTGCCCGTCCAAGCACGACCGTTCTGGTCATATCTGCACAGTATCCCCCAAAGCGCGCTCCGAAATCCATCGTTATAAAAGAATTCTTCGTCAACAATATATCAGACGGTGTTCCGTGAGGTAAAGAGGATTTTGCTCCCGATACGCTGATAGTGTCAAACGCAATTCCGTCAGAGCCGTGACTTCTCATAAAAAATTCAAGCTCAAGAGCAACGTCCTTCTCGGTCTTATCCTCGGAAATATAGTTGAGAATATGAACAAAGGCTGAATCTGTAATTTTTTGAGCCTTTTTAATAAGCTCGATTTCCCGCTCATCCTTGACCGCTCTTTGCTCGGTTAATGCATTGCCAATATACAAAAATTCCATTTCGGAGAATCTTTTTTTATAAATCTCAAGAGTAGAAACACTCATTTCAAGGTCTTCAATCCAAATTCTCTTTATGCAATGCTTATTAAACAGCGGCTCGACAGCATCACTGAACCTTCCGTCTGCAAGAATGATTTCAAAGGGCGTGGAAACCTTACTCTTAGCCATTTCATAATATCTGAAATCCACAATTAAATACGACTTATCAGTCGTCAAAAGAACAATTCCGTCTGAGGATGAAAAATCAGTTAAATAAAACCTGTTGGAGCGAGAAGTAACAAGACACGCATCGAAAGAGGTCTTATCATTAAAAAAGCTCTTTTTAAACCGTTCTACTCTCGTCATTTGTCGAGTCCTTTCAAATACACCTGTTTCATAAAGAAAGCGTCAATATCTTGCGTTCCGGCTGACTCACAAATAACCGTCGGAGTAACTCCAATCTCTGCAAGAGTCTGAGCAAACATCGAAGGATCGGGTCCGAAGGCAGTATTCTCAAAGGTCAAATGCTTAACCTCTCCCCCGTTTGAATACTCAATGCACGAAAAATGACAGTGCATATTCTCCGCAACATCACCGCCAAGCTCAGACGAAACCTTATCAAACGCTTGCTTGACCTTATCGGATGTATCCATATCTCCGCCGTGATCCCTTGCATAAAGGTGACCAAAGTCAATAACAGGCACAAGACGCTTATCCATTGTGCAAAGCTCTATAATTTCGTCAAGAGTGCCAAGCTGATTGACCTTACCCATTGTTTCAAGACCTATTTTAATATCGTCAAAGCCTGCGTCAGCGGATGCCTGAAGCGCCTTTTCAACGGTATCCCTTGCGTATGACAAAGCAGTTGAGCGGTCTATTTTCGAAGCGCTGCCCGCATGAACTACAATAACACCTGCTCCAAGAGCTTTAGCCGCCTCAAGACTCTGCATTATGTATCTCACACTGTTAAGTCTCTTTGTCTCTTCAACACTTGAAAGTGAAATGAAATAAGGCGCGTGCAAGGATGTATAAACACCAAGCTGTGCCGCGCGAATGCCAATCTGTGCAAAGGTTTCAAGTGACGCGTTTACACCCTTTCCGCATTCATATTCATATGCATCAAGTCCCATTTCTTTAACCCATGCAGGTGCATCAAGACTTGATTTATGTCCCTTCTCCGCAAACAGCGATGAGTTGCCACCCGGACCGAATTTCGCAAATTTGTTCATATCTTACCGTAACCTTTTCTACTGATTTTTTTTACGAAAGGAATTTCAATCGCTCTCTTGAACCTGATGAACGCGCTTTCGTCATCAGAAAGTCTTTCAACGAAAATTGAACGAATACCCGCTCTTGAGCCACACCATATATCTGTGAAAAGCTGATCGCCTATTATAACCACCTCTTCCCTTTTCAGACCCATATTTTCTATTGCTTTAAATACGTTTTCGGTCTTGGGCTTAAGAGATTCATAATAGTATTCCGCTTTCAAGGGAGCGGCAAACCGTTCAACTCGCTCCTTGTGATTGTTTGATATAATAGCCGTCTTTATACCTTGCGCTTTAAGAATTTCAAAAAGCGTTACGGTTCTATCACTCGGAAGCTCGGTCGCATATGGCTCAAGGGTATTATCAATATCAAACAAAACACCTTTAATGCCGTTATCCCGCCAAAAGCTGTCAGGTAAATCAAAGACGGTACGGTAATAATAAGTGGGCATCAAAAAATTAAACATATCCGCTCCTTTTTACCAAAGTGGTCTTTCACAAGGCAAAATATATAATAGTATCGTGAAAAAATGGCAAATGCTTCCGCCAAGCACGAACAGGTGAAAAACCGAATGGAAATATCTGTGCTTGTGACCGAGCATGTACAACACTGCGCCGACGGTGTACAGCACACCACCTGCGGCAAGGAATATCGTACCTCCCAGACCGAGCGAGCGCGCAACGTCGTCGATAAAGAATATAACGCACCATCCCATACCGAGATAACAAATCATAGACAAAACGTTATATTTTTTCCAATCAATAGCGGTGAAAACGCATCCGACGATTGTAATTCCCCAGACAACACCAAACAAGCTCCATCCATACGCAGGCTTTACGTCGTGAAGGGTTACAAGCGTCATAGGAGTATATGAACCTGCAATAAGAAAGAAAATCGTACAATGGTCTACAACCTGCAAGACCTTTTTTGTCAACGTATGAGTTATACCGTGATAAAGCGTTGAAGCTGCGTACAAAAGAATCATAGTAGCGCCGTAAATAGACGCACTTACAACAGCTCTTGCATTACCTCTGAGCGCCGCCATAACAACGCACAAAACCAGCGCCGCAATTCCAAAGGCGAAACCTACTCCGTGTGAAACGGAGTTAAATATTTCCTCACCTTTAGTATAATCAGGCAAAGCTCTGTCACGTAATTTTGTTCTTTTCATAGAATCTCCTTGAAAAAACGGCAACCTTAAACAGTTGCCGTTAAGCCAATCATCAGCCTCCGAGATACGCTTTCTTTACAGAATCACTCTCGGCAAGCTCTTTTCCTGTACCTTGCAAAGTAATAACACCGTTTTCGAGTACGTAGGCTCTATCAGAAATATCAAGCGCCTTACCCGCATTCTGTTCAACCAAAAGAATGGTTGTTCCGTCACGGTGAAGCTGTTTAATAATGTCAAAGACGAGGTCAACGAGCAAAGGCGAAAGTCCCATAGAGGGCTCGTCAAGCATCAAAAGCTTAGGACGGCTCATTATAGCCCTTCCCATTGCAAGCATCTGCTGTTCACCACCCGACAGAGTACCCGCCACCTGATTACGACGTTCTGCAAGCCTCGGAAAAAGCTCGTAAACCTTTTCCATATCTGCTTTAACAACTGACTTATCCTTTTCAATAAACGCACCCATCAAAAGATTCTCATAAACCGTAAGCTCTGCAAAGATTCTACGACCTTCGGGAACCTGAGTCATACCGAGCTTTACAATCTTGTGTGACGGAACGTTATTGATTTTCTGACCGTCGTAAATTATTTCACCTGCTCTCGGATGAATAAGTCCCATAACGCTTTGCATCGTTGTGGTCTTACCTGCACCGTTAGCTCCGATAAGGGTAACAAGCTCACCCTCTTCAACGTAAAAGGAAATACCTTTTATGGCACGAATAACGCCATAAAATACTTCCAGATTATTAACTTCAAGAAGTGCCATCGTATTTCCTCCTTAATTTCCTATATACGCTCTTATAACCTCTGGGTCATTGAGAGCCTGCTCGGCAGTACCCTGTGCAAGCACAGTGCCGAAATTGAGAACTGTAATCTCATCGCAGAGACCTGCAACGAATTTCAAATCGTGTTCAATAAGCAACACGGTCATATCAAACTTATCACGAATCAAGCGAACTGTCTGCATAAGGTCTTCAGTTTCGTGAGCATTCATACCCGCCGCAGGCTCATCAAGGAGAAGGAGCTTTGGAGAGGTAGCGAGCGCTCTCGCAATTTCAAGCTTTCTCTGTTTTCCGTAAGGAAGATTGCAAGCAAGATTGTTTCTTTCTTCGAGTAATCCGAAGATTTCAAGAAGCTCCTTAGCGCGCTTGCGCATATTCTTTTCCGCCTTAAAATGTGCAGGAAGTCTGAACATTGACTCAAACAAGGATGACTTGTATTTGGGATCCGAATGTAAGCCGACCATAACGTTGTGAATAACGCTCATATTGTTAAAGAGGCGTATATTCTGGAAGGTACGGGCAATACCCTTATGATTAATTTTCTCCTGAGTTAAACCGCGAAGCTCTTCTCCGTCAAGAAAAAAGGTTCCTGCGGTGGGCTGATAAACACCTGTCAAAAGGTTAAATATAGTTGTTTTACCGGCACCGTTCGGTCCTACAAGACCGTAAATCTGATTCTTTTTTATTTTGAGATTAACATCCTGCGCTGCCTTAAGACCTCCAAAGGAGATTCCAAGGTTTTGAGTTTCAAGCATAAATTCTGACATAATTACTCATCCCCCTTATCGTCTTCCCTTTGAAGTGTTTCCTTACCCGAAAGATCGAGTGAAAGAATAGCGTCCATTTTAATCTTAGTGGGTATCTTGTCCCAGCTTGCCTTGTCATCCTGAACCTTTGCAGGATCGTGCTTGGGCTTATAAAACTTTCTGATAAAGTTTGTAAAATTGTATCTTTCTCTGAAAGAGGCAAGTGCGGGAGCGTTGTTGTAAAGCACGATGAGAATGAGAATAAGCGCGTAAAGAAGATTCTGAAGAACTGCAAGGTCACCCGTAAGAACGGTTGCAAGCTTGGTATTAAGGAAGGTAATCAAAGTAGCGGCGATGATAGAGCCGTTAATACTACCCATACCACCAAGCACGACCATAACGAGAATTTCGATAGAATAGTTGTATCCGAACTTTGCACTCTGCACCGTGTAATTACTAAAGGAGTAAAGAACACCCGCAATACCGGCAAAGAAAGCGGAAACCGTAAAACCGATAAGCTTATACTTAGTTACGTTGATTCCTGTTGCACGAGCGGCGATCTCATTATCTCTTATTGAAGTGATTGCTCTGCCGTGCTTTGAACGAATGATGTTCTGAATGACGAACAATGTCAAAAGAACGAGAGCAAAAGCAAATATAAAGAGAAAATCCTTATCAAAGCGAGGTGTCTTGAGACCAAGCGCGCCGCCGAAGGTTTCACGCTTCGTGTTCTGGAAAATAGACTTAACGATTTCACCGAAAGCAAGAGTAACGATAGCAAGATAGTCTCCCTTAAGACGAAGTGCGGGAAGACCGATTACGATTCCGCAGATAGCAGCACAAGCACCGCCGACAACGAGTGAAATGAGAAGATTAACAACAGAAGGGTTGTTCATCGTTCCCATATTAAGCGATTCACTCAGGATAACGGAAACCTTACCTCCAATATATGCACCGACACACATAAAGCCTGCGTGACCGAGAGAGAGCTCTCCGAGAAATCCAACGACAAGACTGAGTGAAACGGCAAGAATAACAGAAATGGCAATTTTCTCAAGCAAATAAAGTGTAGATGCAGGAAGCCCGCCCGCTATTGAGCAAACAGAAAATACAATTGCTATAATTCCTACAATGATATATGATATATAATTCTTCCATTTGATGCTTCGTGTTTTCATTATACCTTCTCCCTTCTTTTCTTACCAAGAAAGCCGGTGGGTCTTACGAGAAGGATGATAATGAGAATCGAAAACTCAATTGCATCCGTGTAAGGCGCAATAACGGTAACCTTATAGGAAATAGCCTCAATGAGTCCAAGGAGGATTCCTCCAAGCATAGCACCGGGAATTGATCCGATTCCGCCGATAACCGCGGCTGTGAACGCCTTGATACCGGGAAGTGAACCGAGTGTATTTGAAAGGCTTGGCGACTTAAGCAGATAGAAAAGTCCGGCAAGTGCTGCAAGAGCAGAGCCAATGGCAAACGTAATAGTAATGATTTTATTAACGTTAATACCCATAAGCTGAGCCGCACCCTTATCCTCGGACACTGCTACCATCGCACGACCTGTTTTTGTGAACTTAACAAAAAGGCTGAGAATAATCATAACCACAATGGTACAAGCAAGTGTAATGAGTGTATGTACCTGAAGGCTTAGAGCACCGATTTTTACCGTTCCGAGTTCTGCAATAATAACCATTTTTGAAGCTGAGCCAAAAATGATCTGAGCAAGGCTCTGTAAAAGATAACTACCGCCAATTGCAGTAATGAGAACTGCAAGAGGAGATGCACCACGAAGCGGCTTGTATGCAACTTTTTCAATAACAACGCCAAGAACGACGCAAAAGACTACTGCACCCAAAATAGCCGCAATAGGATTTCCCGTCATATTGAGCAATACGAATATAGTATATCCGCCCGCCATAATTATATCACCGTGTGCAAAATTAAGCATCTTGGCAATACCATATACCATTGTATAGCCGAGCGCAATCATAGCGTAAATACCGCCAAGGCTCAGACCGTTAATTAAGGTTGTGATGATATCCATAAAATTCCCTTTTGTTTTATAATCTTATAAAGCACGACTTTGCCGGCGCAGTTTTTCTGCGCCAGCAATGTCGTAACTGTATTATTTTCTAAAAATAATTAAAAAATCAATTATTTTTCGTCAACAACTTCGCCTTCGGGAGCAGCTTCCTCAACAGGAGCGTCCTCAACGGGAGTTTCTGCAGGAGCCTCGGGAGCTTCCTCAACGGGTGCGTTAGGATCGGTAGCGCCTGCTTCCTTAACTACGTACTTGATAGCAGTCTTGTTAACGTAGCCGTTATCTTCCCAGGTGATGTCGTCACCGGTTACACCGGAGTAAGAAAAGTCGCCCTGGAACTGTGCCTTAAGAACCTCGCAGAGATCAGACGCAGACATTGTAACGTCGATAGAATCCGGATCTGCTTCCTTAGCAGCCTTCATAGCGCCGAAGAGAGCGTATACGCAGTCATATGCAGATGCGCCGAACTGATTAAGAGTTTCAATTCCGAACTTCTCAACGTACTTGTCGATAAATTCCTTAGCAGCGCCCTCGGTTGCATTGGAGTTGAAGTGAGAAAGCATAGAAACTTCCTGAGGAATTGAGTAGATGTCAAAGCCCTCAGCAGAGTTGATACCGTCGAAGCCGTCACAGCCGTAATATACAGCGTCAGCAGCAACGATAGCCTTAGCCTGAGTCATAAAGAGAGATGCGGGAGTGTAGTAGATAGGCATAAAGATGAAGCCGCAATCCTTAAGGGTATCGATCTGTGAGCTGAAGTCGGATGTGTTAGCATCGGTGAATACAGCCTCAACAGTAGTGATGGAAGCGTCAAGGTTAGCCTTGAACTGCTCGTAAATACCCTGAGAATAGGGATCGTCAGACTTATAGAAGATACCGATGGTCTGACCGCCGTAAATTCCGTTTACGTAGTCAGCTGCAACTGCACCCTGGTTACCGTCTGCAAAGCACATCTGATATCCATTGTCATTCGCAGGAATATCATCACCCGATGCAGAGGGAGTCAAGAAGAATACGTTGTCCTCAACGGAAAGGTTGGTGAACTCAAGACCGGGGGCTGTAGTAACCGTACCGAGAGATAACTGCATACCACCTTCGTAAAGGCTTGCATAGTTAGTTGAAATCTTGGTAGCGTCATGCATATCGTCAACTGCAACGAGCTTAAACATAACACCGTCAAGACCGCCGTTTGCGTTAATTTCATCAACAGCGAGCTGTGCGGAGTTAGCAACTGCAACGCCGTATACAGACGCACCGCCGGTAAGAGGACCGGACACACCGATTACAAACTCGGTATTCTCAGCAGCGTAGTTAGTCTCACCGCAGCTTACCATACCGATTGCCATTGCAGCCACAAGTACAACTGCAAGAAGCATAGATAAAAGCTTTTTCATAATTACCTCCTTCGTTTATAAAAAACGAAATTTAAATTTTTATATAAAAAACGCTTTGAGTAAATCAAAGCGTAATCATATACTTCAATTTACGTAAAAAATATATTTATGTTCGAAATAGTTCAAAAAAGGATGAAAGTATAAAAACAACAAAAATTGACGCCATACGGGTTATGGCGTCACTGAGTGCGTGTATGAGGGCGCAAGAGAATGTCGTACCGGCTGAATGAACCTGTACGGCTTCAAATGTGTTAGTTGTAGAACAACCAAAACTCATTTCGTGCTCCCCTTTCAAGCTTTTTTAAGATTTTACTACTAAAATTGTGTTTTGTCAATACTTTTTTAAGACAAATCCCCCACTGAAGAGGGATTTGTCTTGTGCAAATATTACAAATTATATTATTCTGGTCTTGATAACGAACGCAAGCTTATTCAACGCATCGGTATCAATAGCCTCGTCGCTGTCAACAATTGCGTAACCGTAGCCCTTCTTAACCGCATTGGTAAGGTTAGCGCTCTTCGTAATTGCTGTAATCTCGGAAAGAGCCTCGTCGCAAGCCTTATAAAGCACACAAACTCTGTTTGCTGAATTACGCGGAGCGGAAACCGAAGGATAGTTAACAGAATTTACAACGTTACCGTTTTCAAGGTAGTTGATAAGCTCCTGAGCAGCCATAACAGCACAGTTATCCTCAGACTCGGGAGTAGATGCTCCGAGGTGAGGAATTGCCACAACGTTCTTGTATTCGCAAAGGTCGTTCGTCGGGAAATCAACAACGTATGCGGCTACCTTGTCAGAATCAAGAGCAGCCTTGATATCAGCAGTGTTAACAAGGTCAGCACGGGCAAGGTTGAGAATTCTTACGCCATCCTTCATCTTTGCAATGGTATTAGCATTGATTGAGCCCTTCGTATCGGGGGTTGAAGGAATGTGAAGGGTAATGAAATCGGCAGACTTATAAAGCTCATCAAGGTCAGTAACAACAGATACTCTGCTATCAAGAGCAAGAGCAGCCTTAACAGAAAGGAAGGGATCGTATCCAACAACCTTCATGCCGAGTGCAAGAGCTGTGTTAGCAACCATTGCGCCAATGGCACCAAGTCCAACAACACCGAGAGTTTTGCCGAGAAGCTCGGGGCCAACAAATGCGCCCTTTCCCTTCTCTACTGCCTTTGCAACATCCTCAGCACTGTCAATTGTTTTAGCCCAGTTGATACCGTCAACGATTTTACGGCAAGAAAGTAAAAGCGCTGCAACCGCAAGCTCCTTTACTGCGTTAGCATTAGCACCAGGAGTATTAAATACAACGATACCTGCATCAGCAGCTCTGTCAAGAGGAATATTGTTAACACCCGCACCCGCTCTTGCAATAGCAAGGAGAGAGGACTCAAATTCCATTTCATGCATAGAAGCAGAGCGAACCATTATAGCATCGGCATTAGCAACGTCCTCAGCTACCGTATATTTTTCGTCAAATAGACATGTACCGCATTTAGCGATTTTGTTAAGAAGCTTTATATTCATTTGTGTTCCTCTTCGTATTTCTTCAAAAATTCAACGAGTGCCTCAACACCCTCAACAGGCATAGCGTTATAAATGGAAGCACGCATACCGCCGACAGAGCGGTGACCCTTGATATTTACAAATCCGTTTTCGGTTGCCTTCTTGCAGAAGTCAGCATCAAGGTCAGCGTCACCCGTAACGAAGCATACGTTCATAAGAGAACGTACTTCCTTTTCAGCCGTGGGCTTAAAGAGCTTGGAGCAGTCAAGGTAATCGTAAAGGATTGCCGCCTTCTTCTTGTTGATTTCGTGCATTGCCTCAACGCCGCCGAGAGCCTCTACCCACTTAAACACGAGACCTGCTACGTAAATTGCATAGCAAGGAGGTGTATTGTACATAGAATCATTCTCAACCATTGTCTTATAGTCGAGCATAACGGGAGTATCGGGGCGAGCGTTTCCGAGAAGGTCCTCACGAATGATAACAACAGTAAGACCTGAAGGACCCATATTCTTCTGAGCGCCGGCATAAATCATACCGAACTTGGTAACGTCAATAGGCTCGGAAAGAATGCAAGAGGACATATCTGCAACAAGCGGAATGTCACCTGTATCGGGAATGTAATCGTAATGTGTTCCGTATATAGTATTATTGAAGCAAACGTGAACGTAGTCTGCATCGGGACGGATATCCTCACGGGTAATCTTAGGAATATAGGTGAAGTTCTTATCCTTTGAAGAAGCAATCTCACGCACGTCACCGTACTTCTGTGCCTCCTTGTATGCCTTGCCCGAGAACTGACCAGAAACAATATAGTCGGCCTTGCCGTTCTTGTTCATAAGATTCAAAGGAACAGCTGCAAACTGAGTGGTTGCACCGCCCTGCATAAAGATAATCTTATAGTTTTCGGGTATGGAAAGAAGTCTTCTGAAGGTATCAAAGGCCTCATTGATAATAGCCTCGTACACCTTTGTTCTGTGGCTCATCTCCATAACGGACATTCCCGAACCCTTATAGTCAGTCATATCGGCTGCACAGGTGTTCAATACGTCCAAGGGAAGCATAGACGGACCTGCTGAAAAATTATAAACTCTACTCATAGTTGATTTTCCTCCTTATAAATTCAACCGAGGTTGTTAAAATATAAACAAATTATACGCTTGTTTTATGATAATGTCAATACCTATAACGCTTTTTTCTGCTATTTTTCTTAATATTTTTCGATTATAATGAATGTAGGATGTCGAAAAGGCAAAAAGCCTTTTCGAAGCTGATATATCAGCCTCCCCAAAAAGCAAATTGCTTTTTGGACTACATTCATTTGAACGAAAATCGACAGTTTTCTCAAAGAAAACTGTTAGCAAA
>JAFSID010000030.1 GCA_017439965.1 Clostridia bacterium
CGTCACGAAAATATTCAGCCATAGTAAGACCTGAGAGAGCAACTCTCATTCTTGCTCCCGGAGGCTCGTTCATCTGTCCGTATACGAGAGTGGTGTTTGATAAAACGCCCGACTCCTTCATTTCATTATAAAGGTCGTTACCCTCACGGGTACGCTCGCCGACTCCCGTAAATACCGAGAGACCGCCGTGCTCCTTTGCAACGTTGTTGATAAGCTCCATAATAAGCACGGTCTTGCCGACTCCCGCACCTCCGAAAAGACCTATCTTACCGCCCTTTGAGAAGGGGCAGATGAGGTCGATTACCTTGATACCCGTTTCGAGTATTTCGGTGGATGTGGCAAGCTCGCTGTAGCTCGGAGCGGGACGGTGAATATCCCAGCGGTCGCAATCCGACTCAAAGGGCTTGTTGTCAACCGTGTCTCCGAGTACGTTGAAGATTCGTCCGAGAGTGTCACGTCCGACGGGCACGCTGATGGGCTTGCCCGTGTCAATGACGGGGAGTCCTCGGGAAAGTCCGTCGGTGGACGCCATTGCGATACATCTTACAACGTTGTCACCAATATGCTGAGCAACCTCAACGGTGAGAGTCTTGTCACCGTTCGGAATGGTCAGCGCATTCAATATCGAGGGAAGATATCCCTCCTCAAAAGCAACGTCAACTACGGGTCCCATTACCTGAGCAACGCTGCCTCTTGCTATATCTGACATTGTAAATCTCCTTTTTTAATTTCCTTCGCTTCCTGCTACTATCTCGGTAATCTCCTGAGTAATAGCGCCTTGACGGGCGCGGTTATACTCGAGACCGAGGCGGTCTATCATCTCCTGAGCGTTCTTGCCTGCAGAGTCCATTGCAACACGCCTTGCTGCAACCTCCGAGGCAAAGCTCTCCTTGACGGCGGAGACTATCATACCCGAAACGTACTCGGGAATAACTCTGTTGAGCACGGTTATCTCGTCGGGCTCAAATACGGCGCTTGCCGATTTCTTATCGGTTTTCTCAAGGGGCAGAAGCCACCTGACGCACGCCTCCTGAGACATCATCGAGTGATATTTCGTGCAGACGATTCCAAAACGGTCGATTTTTCCTTCGGCAAAATCACGGCAGACGGTGTCCGCAATTTCACGGGCATCGGCGTAGGTGAATTTTTCGGCGAGGAGTGTTTTTTTGCCGAAGCGGTCGCAGGCACGCTTGCCGACGGGATAGACGGTCGCATCGGGAAACTCCCTCATAAGCCTGAATATATTGGCGTTATAGCCTCCTGCAAGACCTCGGTCACCTGCGATTACAACGAGGCTTGTGCGATTGGTGTCACGCTTTGCCATATAGGGACTTTTGCGACATTCCTCGACTCCCGAGAGCTGAAGCACAGTCTCCTCAAGGGCGGTGGAGTATTCAAGACCCCTTGCCATTGACTCGATGGCGCGTCTTATCTTGGAGGAAGCAACAAGCCCCATTGCCTTGGTGAGATGAAGGGTGGAATCTACGCTTTTGATTCTGACACGGAGTGTTTTGATATCCGTTCCCATAGGCTCACCTCATCTCTTGAAGTGCCGTTTTGAGAAGCTCGATATCGCTCTCCTCCCAGAAATTCTGCTCGACTCTTTCAAGGAAGGCGGTGTATTTATTTTCAAGGAGTGAGTAAAGTCTTGCCTCGTACTCCTTGACCTGCTTTACGGGAGTATCGTTGAGATAGCCGTTGATTACCGCGTAAACTATGGCAACCTGACAGCCTACTCGGACGGGAGAGTTCTTGCCCTGCTTCAATACCTCGACGATTCTTTCACCGAGCGCGAGACGGGACTTGGTGTCGGCGTCAAGGTCTGAGCCGAACTGCGAGAACGCCTTAAGCTCAAGATACTGTGAGTAGAGAAGCTTCAATTCTCCCGAAACCTTCTTCATACCCTTGAGCTGAGCTGAGCCACCTACTCGGCTTACCGAAATACCCGGATTTATCGCAGGCATAACGCCCGAGTGGAAAAGCTCGGTCTCAAGAAATATCTGACCGTCGGTGATTGAAATTACGTTGGTGGGAATGTATGCCGAAACATCACCTGCCTGAGTCTCAATGAGCGGAAGGGCGGTGATTGAGCCTCCGCCGTATTCCTCGGAAACGCAAGCGGCACGCTCTAAAAGTCTTGAGTGAAGATAAAATACGTCACCGGGATAAGCCTCACGTCCCGGAGGTCTTCTTATAAGAAGGGAGAGGGCGCGGTAGGCGACCGCGTGCTTGGACAAATCGTCGTAGATGATAAGCACGTCCCGTCCCTTTTCACGAAAATACTCCGCCATTGCACAGCCCGCGTAGGGCGCAACGTACTGGAGAGGCGCCGACTCGGAGGCTGACGCGGATACGATTACCGTATATTCCATAGCGCCCGAGCGTGTAAGCTCGTTTGCAAGCTGAACCACCGAGCTGCTCTTCTGTCCGATGGCAACGTAAATACAGATAACGCCAGTATTCTTCTGATTTACAATAGTATCAATGGCAATCTCGGTCTTACCCGTCTGTCTGTCACCGATGATAAGCTCACGCTGACCTCTTCCGATGGGTATCATAGAGTCGATTGCCTTAATGCCCGTCTGCAAGGGCACGCATACGCTTTTACGCTCGATAATGCCGGGTGCTTCGGATTCGATGGGACGGTATTCGTCGGACTCGATTGAGCCCTTGCCGTCGATGGCAATACCGAGAGCGTTTACGACTCGTCCGAGCATTTTTTCTCCTACGGGTACGGATAATACCTTGCCCGTTCTTTTAACCGAGGTGCCTTCACGAATCTCGTTGTTGTCCGAGAGAATTGCAACCGATACGGTGTCGGTCTCAAGATTCTGCGCCATACCGTAGCTTCCGTCCTCAAACTCCAAAAGCTCGCCTGCCATACAGTCACGCAGACCGTAGACTCTGGCAATTCCGTCTCCGACGAGAATAACGCTTCCCGTTTCCTTCATCTCGATTTTCGATTTATAATTTTTAATCTGTTCCTTGATAACGCTACTGATTTCTTCGGGTCTTATATTCATTCGATCACTTCCTTTATCTCGTGTAAGCGTTGACGGATGCTGCCGTCGATTATCCTTCCGTCAAGCTCGACCCTGATTCCTCCGAGAAGGGTGGGGTCAAGTGAGTAGGTCGGGGATATTTTACAGTGATAAGTCTCCTCAAGCCTTGCAATGAGCTTTGCCTTTTCAACGTCGGTAAGCTCAACGACGCTTGTTATTTGTACCTTAACCGTTCTTTGCGATATATCGTATAGCGCGCGATACTCGGCGTAAGCTCCCTCAAAGCAGGAAACCCGTCCCTTTTCGCAAAGCAGAAGCAAAAAGCTTAGTACCTGCTCGGGAAGAAGGGGAGAGAATACGCTCTCGGCTACCTCAAGCCTCTGTCCCGCCGAAATTGCGGGAGAGGAGAGGAGTGCGTAAAGCTCGGGATTTTCCTTGAAAATTCCGTCTGCCGTTTCGAGCGCGTTAAGGTATTCCTCTGACCTCGAGCTTTCTAAGGCAAGCTCAAAGAGAGCCGTTCCGTATTCCTTTGAAACGTCATTCATCGCTCTCACCTATATTCTCAATAAAGGAGTCGATAAGCTTGCGGTGGTCCTCGACGTTTACCTCACGCTCAAGCATTTTCTCGGCAATTGCGCCCGAAACCTCAACGATTTCACGCTTGACGCTTTCGGTCGCACGGCGACGCTCAAGCTCTGCCTCGTTCTGTGCAACTCTTACGATACCGTCCGCCTTCTCACGAGCCTCGCTGACGATGGCGTCCGAACGGCTGTGGGCAAGCTCGGTGGCATTCTGAAGAATGGCGTCTGCCTCGGCGTTTGCTCCCGAAAGCCTTTCCTCCCACGCAAGACGGTCTGCCCTGGCATCCGCCTCCGCCTTTTCAGCGGTGGTATAATGCTCCTCAAGCTCTGCCTGTCTCTTGGCAAGCACCTTCTTGACGGGCTTGTAAAGGAAATGCTTTACGATGAGAAAAAGCACCACGAGATTCAAAAGAGATATCAATGTCTGCCATAAATTGACAGAGATGACTTCTAACGTTTGCATCATTTACTCCTTATGCGATAGCCTTCAAAAGAATGTTTACAAGCATATTGGGAGCAACGAAGATAAGAAGGATCGCGATAACGAGTGCGTAAAGACCCGTGGTTTCCGCAATAGCACATCCCATAAGCATGGTAGAGGTTACAGCCCCCTTTGACTCAGGCTGACGGCCGATAGCCTCACAAGCCTTTGCAACTGCGTTTCCTTCACCGATACCGGGGCCTATACCTGCAATCATTGCACAGCCTGCACCGAGTGCGCATCCACCTAAAATAATACCGATAGCGAGTTCTAACATTTTCTTTTCCTCCAAAAATTTAATTTTTTAATTTTTTCTTTTTTCTTGCAAAATATTCGTCGGCGTTAAACGCTCCCGAAACGTACATCATCGTAAGCATTGCGAAGATGTATGCTTGCAGACATCCCGAAAATACGTCGAAGTATATCGAAAGCACTGCGGGAAGTCCGATCTGTAAAAACGGAAATTCTCCGAAAAAGCCCGGGAGCCATCCCAAAACAATTCTTGATAGCCCCTGGAGTCCCGTTGCGATAAGCACGCCTATTACCGAGCCTGACAGTACGTTTCCGTAATGACGGAACGCCATTGAAATGGGGGTGGCTACCTCGCTTATTACGTTGAGCGGTGCGAGAAGCGGTGGGTCACAGAAGCTCTTGACGTAGCCGAGCGGTCCGCATTTGAATTTGTAATAGGTTATGAGCAGGAACACGAGTATTGCCCAGCCTGCCACGATGTTTATATCCGAGGTGGGCGGAAATAGTCCGAAGAGGGATAAAAGGCTTGAGAGGGCAGAGAGAATAAGTATTGACATTATGAAGGGCGGAAAGCCCTTAAAATACTCTCCCATGCTGTCAAGCGTCATTGCATCCACCTTTTCAATTGCCCATTCGACGAGGTGCTGACGTCGGCTGATGTTACGTGTTCTCAATCCGTGGGTGAGAAAGAGGCATATGCCGAGCGCCGTTATCATAACGATGAGCGAGTTTATCTGGGACTCGGTGACCGGTAAATCCTGAACGGGTAGCGGAAGGGTAAAATATATCTGCGCTCCCGTGACCGTGATGCCCGAGCTTGCAGGCTTGGTCAGAATTTTTAATACGATGCCCGCGATAATCGGCAGGGTCATCATTGCGATATAAAGCGCGTCGACAAGAATAAAGCCGAGTGATTTCCTTTTCAATTGTTTTCCTCCTTCCCTTTGAGTATGCCCGAGAGGGATATTGCAATTCTCGGGAAGAAGAGAGGAACGATTACCGCTATTGAGTTGAATATGCTTACGGCAATGCCTACGACCGCCGTCACAATCAGCATAAGGTTGCGGTATAACTGGGATACCTTCATTGCGCTCTTCGCTTCCTTTTCCTCGAGCACTACCGCCTTTTGTACGGTGAGTCCCATTAAAAAGAAGTTCAATACGGCAACGCCTCCTCCTAAAGCGTTTCCGAGTAGCACCGTTATATTCCACCGTCCGAGGACGAGGAATACCGCTTGCATCAGTGCGCTGAGAACAAGGGTACAAAGTCCGATGTACCGCGTGGTCTCAAGCACCGTTTGGTCGATTTTTTTCATTTTTTCTCCTGTCTTGTAGGTCCGTGTATTTTCAGAACGGTCTCGCCGTTTTCAACCGTGAATTCGGCGTAATCGGCACACGCCACTCTCGGCTTCCATTCGGTAAGACTGTTGTGCGTGTGATAGACGCAGATAAGCCGTTTACCGTCCTTTGTGGTGGTGAAGGAGTGGTGTCCCGTTCCGTTTACCGTCTCGCTTTTTTTGAGTATCGGGTTTTTGGAATATTTTTTATACTCTCCGAGAGGGGAGTCGGATACTGCGTAGCCGACTGCATAAAAGGGGCTTTGGGTAGCATTTGCCGAGTAGGTGAGATAGTATTTTCCCTCCTGCTTTAAAACGAAGGGCCCTTCGACCACGCACCTTATCTCGCCATCCTTCATATATGAGGTGCGAAGCTCCCATGCCTGCTCGGGTGCGATAAGGCGTCGGGGTTCTCCGACGAGGCTTTGAAGGTCCTCCGACATTTCGCATCCGAAAATGTTGGTCTTGCCCTCGGGCTCGTAATTTACGTAATACATATATACCCTGTCACCGTCTCGGAAAAAATGTCCGTCGATGGCACGGCCTTCGGTAAGCCAACGCTTATTCTCCTGACGGAAGGGTCCGAGAGGGGAGTCGGATACGGCAATTCCGAGATGAAACTCCGAGGTGTAAACCATATAGAATTTTCCGTTGTGGAATATGACCTCGGGTGCCCAGAATTTTTCTTCACCCATAACGTCATCCTTTTTGAGACAGTAGCCACGGTCAATCCAGTGTGCCATATCCTCCGATTCGTAAACGAGGTAGCCGTCGGGCGCTGTGGTTGCGTATAAATAGTATTTGCCGTCGTGTAGCAGAACGAACGGGTCTGCTGCAACGAGGAACGGATTGTTAAAGCTCATGAAACCTCCCAAGCTTCAAGCTTGCTTGACAAATGATATTGCCTTCGGCGGTGATATAAATTCCTTTGGAATTTGTGATATATATTTACTCGGCTTTCTCCGAGTAAATATCCGATAGGTTTATATATAGCCCTAAACTGTTTTTAGGTTAGGTAACGTCCTTTACATTATACCAAACAATTGCACAAGAGTCAAATAAAAATCTAAAAATACTTACTTTTTCTTTACAAAATATGTTGTAATTTCCAAGAACTTGTGATATTATTTATGTAAAGATGTGATAATGTTTGTTAAAATCGACAAAAATTCACACAAAGGAGGAAATGATATGAAATGTATCATAAACGGCAAGGTTGTTTTAAAGGACAGAATTGCCGATAATCTTTGCATCGTTTACGGTGAGAAGATAGAAAAGCTTTGCTTCGTTAAGGATATTAACCTTGCGGATTACGAGGTTATAGACGCAAAGGGCAAGTACGTTATCCCCGGTCTTGTTGATATGCACATTCACGGCTATCTCGGAGAGGACGTTTCCGACGGCAAGGTTGAGGGTGTCAAGGTTATGGCTGAGGGCATTATCAAGAACGGTGTTACCGCTTGGTGTCCCACTACGATGACCGTATCCAAGGCGGAGATCGAGACCGCGTTTGACGCAGTACGCACCGTTAAGAACAGCGGTGAGTATTACGGCGCAAGAATTTTGGGTGTTAACAGCGAAGGCCCCTTCATCAATCCTTCCAAGAAGGGCGCTCAGGCTGAGGAGCACATCCTCCGTCCCGACGGAGATTTCATAAAGAAGCACGAGGATATCGTTAAGGTATTCACGGTTGCGCCCGAGGTTGACGGCGCTGCCGAGTGCATCGAAAAGGTTAAGGCGGAGACCAAGGTGCTCATTTCCATGGGTCACACGGGCGCTACCTTTGAGGAGGCTAACGCAGGAGTTGAGAAGGGTGTTTCCCACGCGACTCACCTCTTTAACGCAATGACGGCTCTCACTCACAGAAGCCCCGGTGTAGTTGGCTCTGCTCTTGCAAGCGACAAGGTATCCGTTGAGCTTATTGCCGACACCTTCCACGTAAACGCAGGTCTTTTCGGACTGGTTGCAAAGATAAAGGGCGACAAGCTCTGTCTCATTACCGACTGTATCAGAGCAGGCGGAATGCCCGACGGTGATTATACTCTCGGCGGTCAGCCCGTACACAAGGAGGGCATTAAGTGTCTTATGCCCGACGGCACTATCGCAGGCAGTGTTCTCACTCTCAACAAGGCTGTTTACAACCTCTGGTCAAACACGGGTCTTGAGCTTTGGGAGGCGGTAAAGTGCGCTTCTCTCAATCCCGCGACCGCACTCGGTGAGGAAGCTGAGATAGGCTCTATCGAGGAGGGCAAGCGCGCCGACCTCGTTATTACCGACGACGCTCTTAACGTACAGACCACTATTCTCGCAGGCGAGATTAGATATAACGCATAAAATACGAAAGGAATTTAATAAAATGATTATTGCAAAGCTTGAACCTGAATTTATGCCGATGGCAAAGGTTATCGAGGATTACAAGGCGGCTGTTGCCAAGGCTGAAAGCCAGAAGCTCATAATCTCGGTTGAGAGAACTAAGGGTCTTATGGCTGAGTATCCCCTTGACATTTATAAGGAGGGTACGGGTCACGACGAGGAAAACTACGCTATCGCAGAGAGAATCATCAAGATGCTTCTCTGGGCTAAGGGTGGCTTTAAGGTTTACATCGCAGGCTCAAAGTACGTTTACGACAGAATTGCCGACGATTACAGAGTCGGAGGCGCACGTGAGTTCGACTTCAACTTTATGGCTCGCGTATACGAGAGACCCTTCGAGGTCGTTTACGTTGCAGACGTTAAGGATGCTCCCAAGGAGAACGATGCTTCCTCTCCCATCGGACGTCACCTCGACGGATGCCGTATCGGCTTTGACGCAGGCGGAAGTGACCGTAAGGTTTCCGCAGTTGTAAACGGTGAGACCGTTTACTCCGAGGAGGTAGTTTGGTTCCCCAAGCTTCAGAGCGATCCTATGTATCACTATCAGGGCATTCTCGACGCTATGAAGACCGCGGCAAGCCATATGCCCCGCGTTGACGCTATCGGTGTTTCCTCCGCAGGCGTTTATATCGACAACAAGATAATGGTTGCTTCCCTCTTCCTTAAGGTTTCCGACGAGGACTTTGAGAAGCACGTTAAGAATATGTACCTCGACGTTGCAAAGGAGATTGGCGACGTTCCCGTTGAGGTTGCAAACGACGGTGACGTTACCGCTCTTGCAGGTGCTATGAGCCTTGAGGACAACAACGTTCTCGGCGTTGCTATGGGTACCTCCGAGGCGGCAGGCTACGTTGACAGCGACGGAAATATCACGGGCTGGCTCAACGAGCTCGCATTTGCTCCCGTTGACTTCAACAAGGGCGCAATGGTTGACGAGTGGAGCGGTGACTACGGCTGTGGCGTAAAGTACTTCTCTCAGGATGCGGTTATCAAGCTTGCACCCAAGGCAGGCATCGAGCTTGACGAGGCTCTCTCTCCCGCTGAAAAGCTTAAGGTAGTTCAGGGTCTTATGGAGAAGGACGATCCCCGTGCGGCTGACGTTTACGAGACCATCGGTACCTACTTCGGCTACACCATCGCATTCTACTCTATGTTCTACGATATCAAGCACGTTCTCATTATGGGTCGTGTTACCTCGGGTAAGGGCGGTGCTATCCTTCTCGATCAGGCTCAGAAGGTTCTCGACACAGAGTATCCCGAGCTTGCAAAGAAGGTTCAGCTTCACATTCCCGACGAGAAGGCACGCCGTGTCGGTCAGTCGGTTGCAGCCGCATCTCTTCCCAAGATTGGTTAATTTACACGAAATGCTAAAAAGGTGCAACCGAGCGTTGCACCTTTTTAAGCACAGAAAGGAAAAAGCTATGCCTACGTTTAATGATACTGTAAAGCTGTCTGACAAAAAGGGTGTCAGAATGATTGCTCACAGAGGCGTGAGCGGAATTGAAAGAGAGAACACCTGCCCTGCCTTCGTAGCGGCGGGTAATCGCTCCTACTACGGCGTTGAGACCGACGTTCACTGCACCGCTGACGGAAAATTCGTTATCATTCACGATGCCGACCTCAAGCGTGTTTCGGGCGGTGAGGTAAGCCTTAACGTCGAGGAGTCGGACTACGGTGCCGTTGCCGACGTTGTTCTTCCCGACCTCGACGGAAGCCGTGTAAGGCGTGATATAAGAGTTCCTCAGCTTGCCGAGTATATCAGCATATGCAAAAAGTACGACAAGTACTGCGTGCTCGAGATAAAGGGCGGCTTCAAGGATGAGGATATCAAGCGTATGATAGCCGAGATAATTGAGCTTGACTATCTTGACCGTATGATATTTATTTCCTTCTCGCTCTATTACTGCAAGCTTATCCGTGAGCTTCTTCCGAATGCCAAGGTGCAGTATCTCACCTCGCAGGAGATCGACGACAAGCTTATCGACCTGCTTCTCAATTGCCGTCTTGACCTTGATATCGCGCATACCCATCTTACCAAGGAAAACGTCGAAAGGCTTCATCACTACGGCATTGAGGTAAACTGCTGGACGGTTGACCTCGTTGAATACGCCGAGCCTCTCATTGAAATGGGAGTCGATTACATTACCTCCGATATACTTGAATAAGGAAAATGATATGATCTATACCTCCGCAGAACAGTTAATTGGCAAAACTCCGCTTTTGGAGCTTGTTCATCTTGAGTGTGAGCTGGGACTCAAGGCAAGACTTCTTGCAAAGCTTGAGTGCTTCAATCCCGGTGGCTCGGCAAAGGACAGAGTGGCTCGACAGATGCTTGACGATGCCGAGGCTGACGGCAGACTTACGCCCGACTCGGTAATAATCGAGCCTACCTCGGGTAATACGGGTATCGGTCTTGCGCTCGTCGGAGCTCTGAGAGGCTATCGCACCATTATCGTTATGCCCGACTCAATGTCGGTCGAGCGCAGGCTTCTTATGACCTCCTACGGCGCTGAGCTTGTTCTCACCGACGGCGCTCTCGGTATGTCGGGCGCGATCGAGAGGGCTAAGGAGCTTGCAGGGGAAATTCCTCACAGCTTTATTCCCGACCAGTTTGCAAATCCGTCAAACTCCAAGGCGCATTTCTTGACAACGGGTCCCGAGATTTTCAAGGATACCGAGGGAACCGTGGACATTTTTGTCGCAGGTGTGGGTACGGGCGGTACGCTGACGGGTGTCGGTGAGTACCTCAAGTCCGTCAAGCCATCGGTTAAAATCGTTGCCGTTGAGCCTGATACATCTCCCGTTTTGTCCAAGGGCACCTCGGGTAAGCACGGTATCCAGGGCATCGGTGCAGGCTTCGTTCCGAGCGTGCTTAACACCGAGATTTACGACGAGGTGATTACAGCCTCTCTTGAGCGCTCCTTTGAGTACGGAAGGCTTATGGGCAAGCGTGAGGGCGTGCTTGTGGGTATTTCCTCGGGCGCTGCTCTTTCGGTAGCCGTTGACCTTGCACACCTTGAGGAAAACGAGGGCAAGACCGTCGTCGTTCTCCTTGCAGACTCGGGCGAAAGATATCTGTCAACCGAAATGTTTAAGTGATAAGTGAAAATTGCAGAGGAGCTCCTCTGCAATTTTTTGATTTAATCAGTAAAAGGGAGCTTTTTGAAAAAAGCCCCCTTTACCCGCAAAAACTTTTGTGGCTTTGAAAAATGAATTGCCCTGAGTGGCAATTCGTTTTTAGTGAATAGTGAAGAGTGAAGAGTGAATAGTTGTGGTTGAAAACGGTCTTGAAAAAGACCGTTTTCTTCCTTCAAATTTAAAATTTGCGTTACGCAAAAACAACTTAGGTTCATATATAGCCCTAATCTATTATTTATAATATTTTTGAAAACCGCTTGCGGTTTTCTTCCTTAACGTTTCCCAGCGGGAAACATATCGAGTTGCGAAGCAACATATCGAATATTTACTCGGAGTGAGCCGAGTAAATATATATCGCAAATTCCGAAGGAATTTATATCGTCGCCTTCAGCTTACAGCTTCTTTTTCCAAAAGCCCGAGAAGTAGGCGCAGGTGATAAGGATTGCCTCAAACACCCAGGAGAACGCCCAGCCCGAGTAAACGCCCGTCATACCGAAGCGGTCTGCGAGAAGGAGGGTTGAGACGATGCGTGCCGCCGAGCCGATTGCCGTAAAGACGAATACCGAGTTGACCGCCTTGACTCCTCTGAAAAAGTTATGAAACAGGTTATTTATTACGTTGAAGAATACGAATGGAAGAAAGACTCTCACAAACATAAGCGAGAGGTCGAGGGAGGTACCGACGTAGCCTTCCTCAAAGAAGAGCATACAAATGGGACGGGCAAAAATTACGCTCAGCGCCAGTACGGGAGTGAGAAAGGCAAGTCCCTGAATAAAGCCGACCCTTACGCCCTTCTTAAGATTTCCGTACTTTTTAGCGCCTACCGATTGCGCTGTATAATTGGAGACCGTTAGGGCGGAATTCTGATATATTGCGGCGTTGACGTCGTACATCTGCTGGGCTACCGAGTAGGCGGCGGTAGCGCTCTTGCCGAGAGCGTTTACGGTGGGGGAGATTATAAAGCTTGCAAAGTACATAACGCATTGCTGAAGGGACGAGGGTGCGCCGAGCTTGAGTGTGGCTCTTATCTCGTGAGGGTCGTAAAAAACGTTTTCGGTGATTTTCAGCTCCTTGAAGCAGGCGGATGCCTTTCGTGTGTAAAAGACGAGTCCGACAACCGTTGAAACGGCGGTGGCAAGGGCAATTCCCTCCACTCCCATTCCGAGAAAAACTATGCTTACGATACGGAGAGCTATGCCAAGCACGGTGATAAGGGTGGATATTTTTAAGGGATACGCGCTTGAGCCGAGCGCCTGAAAGAATTTTGTATAAAAATTCGGAAGTATGAGGACGGTATTGGAAAGCACCATAATGATAAAGTAGCTCTTTGCATCGGCTGAAATGCTCGGGTCAACCTTGAGAAAGGTGAATATCGGGTTTATAAATATTACGCACAGAAGGTTTACGATTACGCTTACGGTACAGATGAGTATGAGGTTTGAGCGGTAGCAACGCTTTATCGCATCGTAATCCTCTGCGCCGAAGAGCATTGCGGTGCGAAGAGATACGCCCGAGGTATATCCCCAGAAGAATGAGGACAAAAAGGAGATAAAGCCTGCGGTACAGCCTATTGCCGCGCGTCCCGCTTCTCCGAGATACTTACCTGCGATTGCAGAATTTATCACGTTGAAGCCCTGCGAAAGTATTCCCGAAATGACTATCGGTATGGCAAAAAGTATAAAGCTTTTATAAATATTGCCCTCTGTAAGATTTTTCAACTAATTCACCCTCGATACTTGATTTATGCTTTTTTTAAGTGTATAATTATTATACAACCAATACGGACTTTTTTCAACTATGTTCAAAATTTTGAACAATTCTCAACATTTCTCAAAAGGGTAAGGGTATGTATCAAAAAGAAAGGCTTGACGAAATACTTGAAATTCTCAAGGCAAGCGGTTACGTTACGGTAAAGTATCTGACCGAGAGGCTTCACTATTCCACGGCAACCGTAAACCGAGACCTTAATATACTTGAGAAGCAGAAGCTCGTGCACCGTACCTACGGCGGAGTTGAGCTTGTGGAGAAGAAGGGCGTGACTCTTCCGTTTCGCTATCACAAGATGAAGAGCGCCAAGGCAAGACTTGCCCGAGCCGCCGCCGAGCTTGTGCGTGACGGTGATACGGTATTTTTAGATGCCTCAACGACTACCGAATACATAAGCCACTATCTCGTTGACAAAAGGGATATAACCGTCATTACGAACAATATTGCCACGGTAATCTTTCTGTCCGACAGAGGCGTTAAGGCAATATGCCTCGGAGGGAGTGTGGTCGAGCCTCCGAGTATGCTCTCGGGAGAGGATACCGTCGATATGGCGGAGCGGTACAACGCCGATATTTGCTTTTTTTCGACGGGTGGCTTTACCCGTGACGGAGTGGTCGAGGGCAGCCGTGTCTACGGTCAGCTACACCGTGTGATGAGACGGAACTCGAAAAGGGTGTGGTACGTTGCCGACCACGATAAGCTCAAGGAAGGCTTCCCGATAAATCAGTGCACATTTGCCGAGCTTGACGGAATCATTTCCGATTATGCGTTTGATGAAGAAACAAAAAAGAAGTACCGTGACTGCACTTTTTTGGAGGTAACCTGATATGAGATATATAATCGACAACGATATGCATATACATTCAAACATTTCCATCTGCTCAACCGATCCCGAGCAGACACCCGACAGCATTTTAAAGCACGCCGTAAAAAACGGGCTTAAGACTGTTGTGCTTAAGCCGAAGGGAACCGAACACTTAACGCCGAGGAAAGCGCTTTTTGGTTTAAATATCCCTTTGTCGCTTGAAATACGCAAAGTAATCCTTCGCTTCGCAGGAATATTTATCCTCAAAAATCATCTTTCCTCGGTTCGAG
>JAFSID010000031.1 GCA_017439965.1 Clostridia bacterium
CGTAGGGCTACGATTTCGCTATTGCTTCTTCTCTCCCACACCTCACGGTGTGAAACTTGCAAGGTGCTTTTGAGTTCGTCGGTAACTACGCCTCGGTGGACTTTCACCACAGAGCATTGATATGCCCGTCATACGCAAAAAAAGAGCAGAAATTCTGCTCTTTTTTATTTACTCCGTTCTTTTACCGACGAGTCCCGAAAGAAGCGTCACAAGGTCGGTATTGCCGTTGAGATTTATGCTTCCTACGTTTTCGCAGATGCGCTCGATAAATTCAAGCTCCTTGAGCTTATAAAGAGTCGCATTTTCCTCCATAAGCTTTGCCGTATTGAGAAGAGAGCGTGTGGAGGCAACCTCCTCACGACGCGCGATAACGTTAGCCTGCGCGCGCTTTTCAGCGACGAGCACGGTATTCATTATCTCACGGATCTCACCAGGCAAAATCAAATCCTTGACACCTGCTCCCGTAAACTCGACGAATTGACTTATCTCGCAGGACTTGAGAGAGTCAAAGACCGCCTTTGACGCCATATCCTTGCTCTCAAGAAGCTCGTCAAGTCTGTGTGCGCCCACGTAATCACGAAGGGCAAGCTGAGCCGTGAGGTAGATTGCCTCCTCAAAGCTATCGTGACTTGAAACGAGTCCGACAGGGTCGGTTACGCGATAGGTGTAAACGAGGTTTACACGAACGCTCACCTTGTCAAGCGTGAGCATCTCCTGACCGTTTATCTCCTCCTTGACGGCACGGGTGCAAACGGTTAAGGTATCAACCCTCGAAGCGCTGTTCCAGAAGTAATACACGCCCGAATCAAGCACACGCTGAAATTTTTGGTCAATATAAAGCAAAGACTTGTGATACTCGGGCACTATGATTTCCCTGTAAAGAAAAGAGGGTATCATCGGGAAGATATAACTCGGCACGCTTCCGTCAACCTCGGTTTTGGAGATATCAACCGTCTGAAAGGTGTGAGTATCGAAAACACTCCAGAAGGCGTGCTTACCCGTGGTAAGAAGCTCACGGAATGCGCCGTTGACGAAGTGGAGAGCATACTCACGGTCTCCCATCTCAACGGTCGTTGCCGAGGCGTTTACCTCGGGGTCTGCAAGAAGAGTATCGAGAGTACACATCTCAGGATGTATCTCGTTGCACAAATCAAGGGTCTTTATTACAGTATTACCCCATTCGGTATATACTCCTGCCTTAAGCATCTTGACGTATCTGCCTCTCTTGAACAAAAGTCCTCTCTGGTTGTCTGCTATAACTATTCTTTTCATAATATGTAATCCTCCTTAAAGGTAAAAAATTCGGTGGCTGACCGTGAAGGGTAACGGTTGAAAAATTTAGTATACCGAAGGAAAGACGGTTAACTCATCAACGGATGAATTAAAGCACCTGACCTTGCAGTATGCGGTATCCTTTTTCAAGCAGGGTCACCGACCCGTGTCAGCCGTCAGGGTTAAAGCTTTTGGTAAAAATCAAAATTTAGTGATACAATTTCACTTTTTTCATAACGGGGAGTCGAACCCCTCCGCATAAGAACGGATAACCCTTTGCAAGCTCCACTCCGGAACACACGAGCGGTATAACCGAGTGCGCCGCGGTGAGAAATACACCTGCCACAAGCTTCGTTTGCATTCACATTTTACCAAACGGGGATAATATTATCACGGAAAAAAAGCTGCGAAAACAAAGCGGCTGGCAATTCATAAAAAAATGAGGCTTAAGTCATATGACTTAAACCTCAAATTTTTATGCTCATTTGCTTTTTCAAGCGGTCGATTATAAGCTCACGGAAGCTCTGTGGCTCCACCACCTCAACGAAAGGACCGAAGCGGAGAATACGGATGACCATCTCGGTTTCATCGTCAACGCTGTAATTGACACGCACGGTATAATCACCGTTGTCAAGCCTTTCTGCGTACTTCTCAAAGTGCGCGAAGTGAAGCATACATCTTTCGAGAGCGTTGCGCTCGTCACGGATACGGAGAGTGACCGAGCAGGTCTCGGGAGGAGATATTTTTTCACGGATGGGCGGAGAACCCTTTACCGCAGTTACCCTTAAAACTCTGTTGAGATTAAAGGTGGTAAGACTGCGTGAGCCACGGGCAATAAGTCGGAATTTATCGTCCTTCTCGGAATACTCAAGCCTTTCGGGTAAAACGCAGAATACGACCTCGTCACCGTGACGGCTCAGATAGGTTATACGAAGAGGAGTATTTTCACGAAGTCCCTTGAGTATATTTCTGAAGCGTATTATATATCCCTCGTCCTCAAAATCGTCTCCGTCAAGATACTTATCGTACACAAGATAATCCTCCGACGTGAAGAGAGGCTCAACCTCCTCAAGACCCTCTATCTCAATTCCGAAAAGCTTTACGCGAGGATCAAGCATTACAGCCTTAAGCCAACGCTTCTGCAAAAGAGTTAACGGAAGAGTGGGCTTATTTTTAATCGGGGTTTCAAGGCTTGGTGTGATAATCTGCCATTTACCGCTCCTGAGTGACGGGAGCACCTCTAAAACGCTTTCGGAAAAAGCCTTGTCACACACAGCCTCACGAAGCCTTTTCTCGTCACGCTCACCGCTGATTACAAGCGTTATTATTTCGGCAACGGCGTTATAATAGGCAGAATAAAGCTCGCTGAAAATCATTCCTCATCACCTCCCAAGCCGTAAAGACGATAGGTTTCACGAAGGTCATCGCGGAAGCGGTTTTCAAGCGTTCTGTTTGAAAACTTGATTGAGGTTATACGGCAGACGAAGGAGCGTATCCACGGCAAAAGCTCTCCCGTGTCAAAGACGGTTGCAGAAAAGCGGTAGTGATTATCATCCACCTTTTCCACAGTGCCAAGTCTCTTTTCACGCTCAAGGCGGTTGACGATATACTCCTCGCCGTCACCTACGAAAACGGTAAACTCCACCGTTTCAAGATACCTATCGGACTTGGAGCAATTGACTCCCCACATATAGCGACGGGATTTTTCAAGAAGTTCTCGGTAGTTATCAAAGCTCGGACATTTATCCCCTATCTCAACCTCGGCAAGATAGTCCACTCTCCAGCTCTTTATACGTCCGTTATTCAAATCAAAGGCAAGAAGGTGCTGTCTGCCCGTCTGCACGCTGATAAACACCCTTAAGGGCACTATATAAATCTTACACGGAAGCTCTGAGTGACGGGAGTAATTCACGGCGGTGACGGTGCGTTTCGTGTGCATAGCCTCAAAGAGACGCACAAGAATATCGCTGTCAAGGGCTGAGGTTATATAATGGTGCTTAAAAGACACCTTATCGGCGTTGTCGGGATATTTATCGAGCAAAAACGAGCCTACGGCACCGCAGGGCATAACCTCCGAAAAGAAGTGTATTCCGTCACAGCTTTCGGGAAGGAGAGTCTCGGGTGAGCGGAAGTAGAGATTGCTCTTGCCCGACCTTTCCGTGCAGATAATTCCCTCGTTGATATACTCTCGAAGCTTTTTTCTCACCGTAGACTCGTCAAAGAGCATCGGGCTTGAAAAGGCGGAAAGATACGCATCAAGTCCGTCGAGTATCTCCGGGAGAGTCATTTTAATCTCGGGTGACGACAAGAGGTCAAACAGTATAAAATGCAGAGTGATATCCTTATCGGTAAAGCTTTTTGTCTTAAGCCCCTTATAGAGAGGATTGTGGGCAGAGACACGGCTGTCGATGGATATAAAGGCGTTTTTGCCGTCACGGGTACGGATAAAGCCCATATGGTCACCGAGCCAGCTTTCAATTCGCCGTCTCTCGTCATCGTAGGAGCGGGCGCTTTTCGAGTCGTACTCCGACCGACTCTTGAAGCCGTAAACGTAAAACTCACGCATATACGAGCGCACCTTTTCAAAATTCTTTACAAGCTCACGGTATTCCGACAAAATATCACCTCCTATTACAAGTCTTTATATATTATAAAATCAGTGAACAATTCAGATGCCACTTGTTTTTATGCACTCAACATAAAGAATACCAAAATCATCATTATAACGAAAATAGGAATAGGCATTTATTAAACTCATATAAACCACCTTTCCAATACTCTTGTTATTCTTTTTTGTCGATATGCAATCTTCGATTGCTCGATATTTTTACTTCGTAAAATCGATATGTTTTTCGCATTCGCTTAAAACTCGATATGATATAAATCTCGTTGCCGTAAGGCAACATATCGAGTTCGTCAGAACATATCAAGTCATTTATGACATATCGAAAATCTCGAAAGAGATTTATATCGCTGATTTCATCTTCGATGAAATCATTATATCACATTGTTTTTCTTTTTTCAACAAAAAAAGAAGGGCTCAAAATGAGCCCTTAAAATTATTTGTGAATGACAATTCGTATACTGAACACGCCGTCCTCTATCTTATAGTCAACCACCGCGTTATGCTTCTCGCAAAAGGCAACGGTCGAGCGTACTCCTATTCCGTGACCTACCTCACGGTTGACGGGAGCGCCTCTGGAATCAATCTCAACCTCACCCTCAAAGGGATTGCTTATAGAAAAAATAAGCTGAGGAGACTGAATGCATTTACACTTGATATATCTCTTCTCCTCGGGAAGATTCTCGCAGGCAATAATTGCGTTTTCAAGCGCGTTTGCGATAACTACCGAAAGCTCCTCGGGAGGAACGGGCAGAGTCTGTTCAAGAGAGAGCGAATGCTCAACGCGTATTCCCTTCTCAGTAGCAAGACCGATATAATAGCTGAACACCGCATCAAGAACGGTATTGACACAGTAGCGCTCGTGAATGGGAGTCTCAAGAGCCTCCTCTGTCACGTTGGCAATATACTCACGGGCACTTGACAAGTCGTCCTTTTGAAGCATCATATCAATGGTCTGAAGTCGGTGACGGAGATTATGCCTTTCAAAGCGTACTCTTTTATCTGCCTCGGTCATATGTGAGATGCGTCTTTGCATATGGTTTGACTGAAGTATCCACAGCTCCTCTCGGAATCTTGCTTCGTTAAGCTTCAACTGATTAAACAAAAGCAAAAAGATGTTTATGTACATAAGACTCATAAGGAAAATAAAAATCAAAAGAGTCGGCATATCCTCAGGTCTTTCGGTTATTGCCGTCGGAAAAGCATTCAGATAAATAAAGACGGTATAAAAAACAATAGCCACAAGGGTAAAGAGCCCCCAACCGACTGTAACGCTTTCCTGGATTTCAAAATACACACGCCTGTATTTTTTGACAGATGCGATTTCAATAATCAAAAAGCCGAAAACTCTTATCAAAAACATCAAAACGTTAGTATTGGGAGTAATATAGTAATTCAAAACTGACGAAAGAATAATTAAAGCGGCTGAAACCGTATCAACAAGACAGAAGGTAAAGAAAAAGCGAAAATCACGAAGACTTGAAATAATATAAAAGAATATAAAGGTCGGCAGCACAAGAGTGAGCAGCATAATCTTGCCGTATACGCCAGCACCGTAGACGGTAAGAATTATCATATTTGCCGCAATTATGGGCAAAATAAAAATGCAGGAAAGAAGCACCGTTTTTTTAACGGGATACTTAGACCTGAAGAAAACGAGAAAAATTACGGCAGTGTGTATAAGAGACCAATACGCAGAGCTGAGTCTTAAAATTTCACTCACTTTTTATCTACCTCCGTCCAATAGTCAAGCCAAGCAGTCAACACATCTGAATAGGACTTTTTCGGAAGGTGAAGCTCGGTGTCAATTACGTTAAAATTAGCCACATCCTTCTTAACGGCTTTTACGTAATGAAGATTTAAAACGTAGCTTGCTCCGCATCGGCAAAAGCGAGGGTCGTTAAGAATCGGCTGTATAGACTCCGCGAAGGAAACTCTCTGCTGATTGCAGCGAATGACCTCGCCGTTCGTCATATGATAGCAAACGCGTCTGTCGGAAAACTCAATGTATACGATTTTATTAAACGGAACAAGCTCAACTCCTTCAGCGGTCTTGGCGGAAATAAACGAGGTGCGCTTGATACCAACGTCCTCAAAGACTTTGTCAAGCACCTCAAAAAGCTTCTTCTTATCAATCGGCTTGATAAGATAATTAAAAGCTCCGACCGAATATGCTTCAACGGCAAATTCACGGGTGCTCGTCAAAAAGACGATGGGAGCTACCACTCTCTTCTCACGAAGCACGGTGGCAACGTCGATACCCGTCATATCAGGCATTACAACGTCAAGCAGATATACGTCAAACGTAGCTCCGTTTCCCAAAAGGTCATACGGGGAGGTGAAAATATGCAGGCTTATATCGAGCTCGGAATGAGCGTCGCGGTACTCCCTTATCAGAGAAGCGGTAGCTTCAAGATAAATTTGCTCATCATCTAAAATGGCTATATCAAGCACGGCATTACCTCCTTTTTTGATGTAAATAACTATATTATTATAACATATTTTTTTATCACTTACAACCGCGCAAGCTTGCATTTTATGTGAAAAAATGGACATTATCCGTGAAATTTGGGGATAATGTCCATTTTTTGTTATTTTCTGTATTCCTCAATAAGCCTTAAAATTTCGTTTTTCGGTCTCATTCCGTCCACCGAATTTACCTCGAAAAGATTGCAGGTAGCGGAGCCTGTAGCAAACTCAAGCATATCGCGGTCGGAAAAGCCGTTGTATATTGCGTAGAGACATCCTGCGCAAAAGGCATCTCTCGCACCTACCCTTCCCTTAATGAGAGAGGAGGGGATATCGAAGGACTCGACCTCACATACGGCACCGCTGTGACAGTCAAGTGAGAAGCTTGCCTCTCGGCTATGAACTACCACCTTATCCGAAACTCCCGCCTCAGCCATTTTGCGCATTGCGAGAATTACGTTGTCACGGTCAATACTTCCGTCGGGAAGCCTTGGGTCAAGAGACCATATAGTACACGCCTCGATTTCGTTCATTATAGCGTAATTGGTATATTTTAGCGCAGGCACTATACGGCTCTTATAATCGGCGGTGCTGTCGGATACAACGTCGATTGAGGTCTTGATGCCCTTGTCCTGCACCCACTTCAAAAGCCTTGCCATAACCGTGCCGTATTCACCGTCGTCGGCATCAAGCTTATCAAGTAGCAAGATATAGCCGATATGGAATATATCACAGCAGAGAGAATTGACGTTTATATCCTCAAGTGAAAGCTCGGCGTTTGCTCCCTTCTTATGAAAGAAGGTACGCTCGCCCGACGGCATACTCATAACGTCGCAGAAGCTTGTGCAGGTCTTGTCGGAATAGGATATTCCGTCAACGTTAACGCCTGCCCGTCTCAGCTCGGAGACGATAAAGCGTCCGTATTCGTCGTTGCCTACCTTACCTATTGCGCTGACGGGCAAGGCTCTGTCGATACGCGCAAGGTCGATTGCGGTATTGGGCACGCATCCGCCGACCGCATTCGTGATATCCGAAACGTAGGTGAGCATCCCCATTTTTGGATAAAGGTCAATGCTTTTTACTATATCGGCAATGAGATTACCCGCAACGGCAATTCCTCGCCTGACACCCGTCATAAGATAGTCAACGCTAACACCGAAAAACGAGGCTATCACGGAAAAAAGAGTTACGTCGGGAAAGCCCTGCCCGTTTTCCCATTTACTCACTGTCTTATCACTCACTCCAAGCCTTACGGCGAGGGCAAGCTGTGTCATTCCCGCACCCCTGCGAAGCGTGGCAATCGTTTTTCCAAACGTTACTGCATCCATATAAAGCACCCCTTTCGTCTTTAGTCTATTTTAGCACCAAAAGTGTCTTGAGTAAACCGATTTTTAATAGATATTTTTACGCAGTCTTACAAAAAAGAAGCGGAGAAACTCTACGGTAAGTAGAATTTCTCCGTTTTTATCTTGTTTTCCGAACAAATTCGGACGAATGGTAGAGCCTTAAGCCTCGCTGAATTCGGACTTACCTACGCCGCACAAAGGACACTCAAAGTCCTCGGGAAGCTCGTCAAAGCTTGTGCCGGGCTCAATTCCGTATTCCTCGTCACCGAGCTCCTCGTCGTATTCCCATCCGCAAACGTCACATACGTACTTCATAAAAATATCCTCCTTATAAAAATTATTTTATTTCTTCAAAATCTGCAGCTCCGTGCTTACACCAGGGACAAACGAAGTCCTCGGGCAAGGGAGTATCCTCGTAAACGTAGCCGCAAATCTTACAAACGTAGCCCTTCTTACCCTCGGTATCGGGACGGGGCTTAACGTTGTTTTGATAATAGGTATAGGTCATAGTCTCCTTGTCGGAAACGACACGGGACTCAACCACCGAGCAAATAAACATTCCGTGAGTGTCAAGGTCAACGTACTGCTCAACCTCGAGTGACACGAAGGCGTTGATGTATCTGGGAAGAACGACAAGCCCGTTGTCAGAGCGAAGAGGCGTGCAATCGGCAAACTTGTCAACGTTTCGTCCACTTACGAATCCGAACTGCTCAAACACCTTGAAGGGAGCGTCTACCGTAAGACAGTTGATGTTCATCTTGCCCGTCTGCTTGATGATATGGTGAGAATAATTCTCTTTATTTATGGTTACTGCAATACGGTTGGGAGTATTTGTAACCTGAGTAACGGTATTAACAATAAGTCCGTTATCCTTCTTGCCGTCGTTGGAGGTTATAACGTAGAGACCGTAGCCAATCTTGAAGAGCGCGGTCATATCGTTCTTATTCTCCTCGCCGTCGCGCATTGCCAGCCACTCGCGAGTAAGCTCGTCTGCGAGGGCGTTAAGCTGCGAGGTGCTTTCCTCGTTGAGCGCAGACATGATCCTCACGCTGTTTTCGGCAAAGGTAAGATTTTTACAGCCCTCAAGCATACCCCTCATAACCTTAGCGGCAAGAGGCGCCCAGCTTCCGTTTTCGATAAGCGCAACGGTGCGGTTAGAATAATATCGTTCGGTGAGGTGGTTTATAAACTCACGCATAAACGGGAATATCTCCGCGTTATAGGTTGTGGTTGCAAGAACGAGCTTGCTGTAACGGAAGGCATCCTCGACAGCCTCTGCCATATCACAGCGCGCAAGGTCGTTGACAACGACCTTTGGACAGCCGTTTGCACGGAGCCTCTCGGCAAGTCTTTCAACAGCCTTACGGGTGTTACCGTAAACCGAGGTGTAGGCTATAACGATGCCGTCCTCCTCGGGCTGATAGCTCGACCAGGTATTGTAAAGGTTTATATAATATCCGAGATTTTCGGTAAGCACGGGACCGTGGAGAGGGCATATCTTCTCAATATCGAGCCCCGATGCCTTTTTGAGAAGCGCCTGCACCTGAGCGCCGTACTTTCCGACGATTCCGATATAATAGCGTCTTGCCTCGCAAGCCCAATCCTCCTCTACGTCAAGCGCTCCGAATTTTCCGAAGCCGTCTGCCGAGAAAAGCACCTTGTCAAAGCTGTCATACGTCACGATAACCTCGGGCCAGTGTACCATGGGCGCGGTAACGAAGGTGAGAGTATGAGTGCCGAGCGAAAGGGTGTCTCCCTCCCCTACGACGATTCTGCGGTCGGAGAAATCCGTACCGAAGAAATTCTTCATCATACCGAAAGCCTTAGCCGAGGAAACGATCGTTGCATCGGGATAAGCCTTGGCAAAATTCATAACATTAGCCGAATGGTCGGGCTCCATATGCTGAACGACGAGATAGTCGGGCTGTCTTGAGCCGAGAGCCGTCTGGAGATTGTCAAGCCATTCGTGAGTGAAGTTCTGGTCCACCGTATCCATAACGGCAATTTTTTGGTCAAGAATAACGTAGGAATTATACGACATTCCGTTGGGAACAACGTACTGACCTTCAAACAAATCAATACGGTGGTCGTTGACTCCGATGTATTTAATATCCTTTGTAATATTCATTTTGAGACTCCTTGTATTAATATATGCATATTCTACCATTTATTCCTTGAAATATCAATAGGAATTTAAAAACATTTTCCGTCACGGCAATCCTCTGCGCTACTGCCTCTCCAGCAAAGCTCGTTGGGACACTGCTTCATTTCAAAGAAGCCTGCGATATTCGAGGTCGTGGTCTGAGCAATGTTTTCAAGAGCCTCCTCGGTCAAGAACGCCTGATGGGAGGTTACGATGACGTTGGGCATTGAAATAAGGCGCGCAAGCACCTCGTCGTCCATAATGTGACCCGACTTGTCCTCGAAGAAAAGGTCGGACTCCTCCTCGTAAACGTCAAGACAAGCCGCACCGACCTTGCGTGACTTGATTGCCCCAAGGAGCGCCTCGGCGTCAACCAGCGCGCCTCGGGAGGTGTTGATGATAACCACTCCGCGACGGCACCTTTCAAGGCTTTCCGCATCAATTATATGATAGGTATCATCCGTCAAGGGACAGTGAAGAGAAATGATATCACTCTCGGAAAAGAGCCTGTCAAGCTCAACGTATTCAACGCCTTCAATGCTTGCAGGATACTTATCATAGGCAAGCACCTTCATTCCGAAGCCTCGGCAGATGTCAATAAACACGCGACCTATCCTACCCGTACCAATGACTCCGACGGTCTTTCCGTGAAGGTCAAAGCCCGTGAGTCCCGAAAGGCTGAAGTTATAGTCACGGGAGCGTATATACGCCTTGTGAATACGGCGAATTGACGTGAGAAGAAGCGCCATTGCGTGCTCAGCTACCGCATAGGGCGAGTATGCAGGCACTCTCAAAACGTGAATTTTACCGAAGGCGTGCTTTACGTCAACGTTGTTAAAGCCTGCGCATCTGAGGGCAATAACCTGAGCGCCGAACTCACAAAGGCGGTCAATTACCGCAGCGTTCACGGTATCGTTAACGAATACGCAAACTCCGTCGTAGCCCTGCGCAAGCTCGACGGTATCCTCGCAGAGCTTTGTTTCAAAGAACTTGTATTCAATTCCCATTTTCTTGCCGTACTCTTCAAAATAGCGCACGTCGTAGGGCTTTGTATCAAAAAATGCTATCTTCATTTTTACTCCGTTATATATTTATTTCGAGTCCGTCATAAGCCACCTGAACGCCATGCTCTTCCAGAGCCTCGGCTGTTGTCTTATGGTCGGAATGATGCTTTTTTGAAAGGTGTGAAATGAATATCTGCGAGGCAGTCTTCTTCAGAACTGACGCCATTTCGACTATCATCCCAAGATTATTGTGCTCGAAAATGCCCGCGTAAAAGTCAAAGCCGTAGGTGGCATCAAGCACTATTGTGTGTACCCGTCTGTCAACGAGCATATGAAACACGTCGGGCATAAGCCACGCGCCGTCAAGCCCGTAATACAGCTCGTTTTTACCGTCGGAAATCAGGAAGTGAGTGGTATAAGCCACCGCGTGATTACCCTTGAGAGCGGTAACGGTATAGTCTCCTACCGTTTTAGTCTCCCCGATTTTAAAGGAAATAAACTCCGCGCCCGTTTTTTCAAGCTCGGAAACCGCATCACTTGAGAAATGGTCCTCGTGAGCGTGTGTATTGATGATATATTTTATACGTCCTCTGTCACAGCCGAAGGTGTCAAGAGCCTCAAGACATTGCGGATTAGGGTCAACAAGCAAGACTCCGTCGATAATTGCCGACGAGCATCTGCGCAAAAATCCGTCCTCCGTTGCACTGCTCCAATCAGCACCGCCCGTGCCTAAAAATTTAAGCCTCATATTTCTCTCTCCAATCCGTCAAATGTCGTGTCAACGCCAAGAGCCTTACCGAAGGCATCGGTAACCTCACGGGTCGGGAAATACTGCTTTGCATAGTGGTTGATGCAGAAGCGCTTGACGTAGGGCTTAAGCGCACCGACCAGCTCACGAATCATACCGAGGTCGTTATGCTCGATAATACGGATATCACCCAAAACGTCTCCGAGAGTGCCGTCGAGTATTGCGTAATCGACCCCCTTCTTTACAAGCCCGTAGGACTCGTCGGGCATAAGCCAGGAGCCGTCAAGTCCGTAGAAAAGAATCTTTTCACCGTCGGAAATAAAGAAGTGTGCCGTCTCTATCTTGCCGTGATTTGCAGGATAGGCTTCAATAAAATACTTGCCGACCTGCTTCTTGTCACCAGCCTTGAAATCAATGAACTCAGCGCCATTCTCAACAAGCGCGTGAAGGCTATCCTCGTTGTAATGATCACTGTGACGGTGAGTGTTTATAACGTATTTAATTCCCTTCATATCAACGCCGAAGGTCCTTATCGCATCAAGGACGTGAGGTCCGGGGTCAATAAGAAGCGTGCCGTCGATAAGAGTGGAGGTAAAGCGTCTGTATTCAGGGTCAGGCTGTACCTCAAGACTCCAATCTGCCGCACCCGTTCCCAAAAATAAAAGCTTCATAAAAAATCTCCTTTTTAGTTATCACCGCAATATTATCACACAACAAAATTATTGTCAAGAATATTTTAAGCACTCCGCCTCAATATAAAATTATTCCCAAAACCGCTGAGAAAATTATAAGCGCAATCGGTGACGCATTTTTCTTTTTCAGCCGTTTAAAAACCGCTGCGACGGCGGATATGAGAAGCAGAATTACGATTCCCTTATAATCGAAGAGGCTTTTGCTATGAGTATTTACAAGCACTGTGTTCGCCATCAGAACGGCGGTTGCCAGAACGAGACCTACGACGCAGGGACGCACTCCGATAAGAAAGCCTTGAACCGCAGGATATTTCAAGAGATTTTTGATAAGAGCTGAGATTATAAGAATTATTATAAACGAGGGAAGCACCACTCCGAAAGTTGCAAAAAACGCGCCGAGCATACCGCCCTGAGTCGAGCCGACGAAGGTTGCCATATTGACGGCGATGGGACCCGGAGTTGACTCGGATATCGCTATCATATTAAGGAACTCCTCCTCACTCATCCAACCGCTTGAAAGTATCTTCTCGTTGATGAGCGATATCATTCCGAAGCCTCCGCCAAAGGATAGAGCGCCTATTTCAAAAAAGGTTAAAAATAGCTTTAAGTAAATCATTTTTTCCTCTCCCCGTGAAGTCTTGCGATAAGTTGATAGACTATTCCTACCGCACCGCAGAGAAGTATGAACAAAACGGTTGAAAAGTCCCGTGACAAAAACGAGCAGACGAGCATTACGATTACGGTTGCCGAAACGATAACCGTATTAAAAAGTGAAAGCTTTAAGCTTTTAAGCATTTTAACACCTGCGGAAATGATGAGATAGACCACGCATACCTGAACACCGCGGAAGGCACTTGCAACGACGGGATAATTCAAAAGACCGTCGAGAAAGACGGATATAATATATATTATAACGAAGGACGGAATGCATACGCCGACGGTTGCAAAGGCAGAGCCCAAAAAGCCCGACACCTTATAGCCGATATAGGTTGCGCAGTTTATGGCAATGGGGCCCGGAGTCGATTCGGCAATTGCCACCATATCAATAAACTCCTCCTTCTCCATCCAGCCTCTTTTTGAAACGAACTCATTTTCGAGAAGGGCAAGCATTGCATATCCTCCGCCAAAGGTAAAAAGCCCGATTTTAAACATTGTAAAAAATAAATTAAGAGCCTTTTTCATCCTGACACCTCCAAGGGATAATTTTACCACAAGTCTTGTTTTTTTGCAAGAAAAAACGCTGTACAAGGCACTTTTATATTCATTCATCCTATATTGACATTTTTTGGATTATAGTGTATCATAAATTCAAAGTATAGCAAGAATTAATTTGACATAAAATAGCACGGTATTGACAAGAGGTGAATTTTTTGAACAACTTATCAAATTACGAAAATATACATTTTGCAGAGACCGATTTCCCGATAAGATTCATTTGTCCCAGCACGCCTGATTTTTCCCTGCTTGCTCATTGGCACGAGCAGTACGAGCTTCTTTTTATGACCGAGGGAACAAGTGAATTTTTTTGCGGAGGCAGGATAATCAAGACAAAGCCCGGTGACCTCATCGTTTCCAATCCGTCGCAGGTGCACGGATTTCACTCGCAGGATGGCATACGCTTTTATGGCTTCATAATTTCCAAGAGATTTTTTGCCGACGTTAACCTTGACAATGACGTGTTTATCTCCCCTTACATACAGGGCGACGAAACAATCAAGGAGCACTTTGAAGCTTATTACAATGAGTTTATCACAAGAGAAAGAGGATACGATATGCTCCAGAAGAGCATCGTATATTCACTGTTTGCGTATCTTGTAAAAAATTATCTCGTTGAAAACAATATGAGTGAGGAGAAGAAATCTCAGCACCTGAAGAGGCTTAAGACTATATTCTCCTACATCGAGAGTCATTACAACGAGGAGGTAAACGCAAATACACTTGCAAGGCTTACCTACGTTACCGAAAGCTATTTCTGTCGCTTCTTCAAGAAGCTGACGGGTATGACGGTGGCAAGCTATCTCTCCGAGCTGAGAATAAAAAAGGCGTGTCATATGCTTGAGGAAACCGAGTCGGGAATATCCGCAATAGCCGAGAAGGTCGGCTTCGAGGATGCAAATTATTTTACCCGTCTTTTCAAGCGCATAATCGGTATGACACCGTCGGCATACCGAAAAGCCAATAGAAAAAATAAAGGAGCCTGACGGCTCCTTTTGTTTATGCAATTATCTTTTTTCTTCCAAGGAACTGCAATACAACGGCGATTGCAACGAGTCCGAGACCGATAGAGTCGGTAACGAGACCCGGATAAATGAGAAGAAGTCCGCCTACGGCGCTCATTATCCTCTCATACCACTTCATACGGGCTACGAAAAAGCCCTCAAGGGAAGCGGATACGGCGAATATACCAATGAGAGAGGTTATACAAATGAGGATTACCTCGCCAACCTCGGTGTCGATAAAGAGCATTGCGGGATTGAGTGCGAATACGTAGGGCACGATAAACGCGCCGATTGCAAGCTTAGTGGCGGTAAAAGCGGTCTTCATCGGGTTTGCCTGAGCGATAGCCGCGCCCGCGTAAGCCGCAAGGGCAACGGGAGGAGTCAGGTCGGCAACGATACCGAAATAGAATACGAAGAAGTGCGCCGCAATCATAGGCACGCCCATCTGAACGAGAATGGGAGCGCAGGTTGCCGCCATAATACAGTAGTTTGCGGTTGTGGGAACACCCATACCGAGCACTATACAGCAAAGCATTGTCAGGAAAAGCGCAATTATGGTCTGATTGCCTGCAAGAGCAACGATACCGTTGAAGAGCAGATAAGCAAGACCCGTCGAGCTGATAAGACCTGCGACGATACCTGCAACACCGCAGGCTGCCGCTACCGTTATCATACCCTGACCGCCTGCCGCAAGAGCCTCAAGAATCCTCTTGGGAGTAATTCTGTGCTCCTTGTTGAAAAGGCTTACCACGATTGCAACGACGATTGCAATTGCAGCGGCGTATGCAATTGAACGGGTGGAGGTTCCTACGAGGTAAATGAGAAGCACAAGCGGAAGAAGGAGATAAAGCTGCTTCAAAAGAGGCTTGAGTCTGGGAAGCTCCTCACGGGTAAGACCGCGGAGCCCCTCCTTCTTTGCCTCAAGGTGTACCGTAATGAATACTCCTGCAAAATAAAGGATAGCGGGAAGAATAGCTTTAACTACGATATTTGAATAAGGCACGCCTACGGTCTCTGCCATAAGGAATGCCGCCGCGCCCATAATGGGAGGCATTATCTGACCGCCCGTTGAAGCCGCAGCCTCGGCAGCAGCCGCAAATTCGGGCTTATAGCCCGTACGCTTCATCAAGGGAATAGTAACCGCACCCGAGCCAACGGTGTTGGCAACAGATGAGCCGGAAACCATACCCTCAAGCGCGGATGCAACAACGGCAACCTTTGCAGGTCCGCCCGAAAAGCGTCCGACGAGAGCGTTTGCAATCTTGATAAAGAAGTCCGCGATACCCGTGCGCTCAAGGAATGCACCGAAAATTATAAACATTACGATGTATTTTGAGCAGACGTTTATGGGCGTTGAGAGGATACCCTCCTTGGAATAGAAGAGTACACGAACGTTTTCGGTAATTCGCGCGAAGAAGTCGGGATTGGTTGAGCCCCACACAAGCGCGTATACAAGCAATACGCCTGCAACGATAAGTATGGGAAGACCTACGCTTCTGCGACAAAGCTCTGCAAGACAGATAATGCCGACTATACCGATAAACACCTCAAGGGTTGTTATCTTATAGCGCGCAACTATCTCAAGCGCGTTGAAGGAATAATAGAGAAAGGCTGCAGTACCGCCAAGCATAAGCACGACGTCGTACCACGGAATATAATTTACCTTCTGAATGCCCTTTTTTGCAGGGAATACAAGGTAGCCTATGAACATAATAAACGCCACGAAGGACGTAAGACGAAGCTCGTCAAGCCAGGTAGCCCAGAGAGTTACGTATACGCAAAAGAGCGAAAAGGCGGCAAGAATACAGGTGACGACAATTTTAGGTACGCCCTCCCATACTCTCGTATTCGACTCGCGGTCGTATTTTTTCATAACCGCATCGACGTCCATCGGCTCTATCACGTCGGAAGCTTTTTTCTTAAAAAGTGCCATTAATACCTCCTGATTATTTTACGCAAGAAGATTGGCTGCAAAACTTTGCAGCCAATCTCCGAATGCTTGAATTGATTGCCGATTACTTGCTTTCTACGGTGATACCCTTTTCAGCAAAGTACTTAGCAGCGCCCTTGTGGAAGGGAGCGGTCATACCCTCGGTAGCATTCTCAAGGCTGAGCTCAGCGCCCTTAGCGTGAGCGGTGGTAATAGCCTCTGCGTTATCGAAGATAGCCTTGGTAACTGCATATACGTCATCCTCGGAAGCGGAGGTGGAAACGATGAGAGTTGCCTTTACGGTAACGGTGGTAACGTCGTTTTCCTGACCCTCGTAGGTGCCTGCGGGAATGTCGTAGGTGGTGTAGTAGGGAGATTCAGCCATAAGCTTTTCTGCAACAGCGCCGTCAACGGGAACGAGGTATGCATCAGTAGTGGTGCAAAGCTCCTGAATTGCGGGAGTGGGAGCGCCTGCTACGATGAACGCCGCGTCGATCTTGCCGTCCTTGAGAGCGTCTGCGGAATCGCCGAAGGACTGATACTGGGGCTGAATGTCAGCCTCGGTAAGACCTGCTGCGCCGAGAATGTCGATAGCGTTGAAGTAAACGCCCGAGCCTGCGGCACCGATGGAAACCTTCTTACCTGCGAGGTCTGCAACGGACTTGATAGCAGGGTCCATAGTAACGAGCTGAACTGCCTCTGCGTAGAGACCGCCGATTACACGGAAGGAATCGAGAGCGCCCTCGGTCTCGAAGGAGCGAGTGCCTGCGTATGCATATGCCATAACGTCGGACTGAACTGTACCGAGCTGATAGTTACCAACGTCGATACCGAGAATGTTAGCCTTAGAGCCGTCGGTGGATACAACGTTTACGGTGATGCCCGTTTCGGTCTTGATCTGGTTGCCGAGTATTCCGCCGTAGCCGTAGTAGGTACCCTGAGTACCGCCCGTACCCATAGTCATAGTGGTAGCCTCACCGCTTGTGCAGGAAACGAGCGCAAGAGTGAGAACTGCAAGAAGCATAAGAACAGAAATAATGCGTTTCATTGAATTGTCCTCCTATTGTTTGGAATTATTTCCAAATCTTTAATTTAATATGTAGATATTATACACAAATTATTAAGCTTTTGCAAGAGAAAAATGAGGTCAAACGCAAGATTGTATACAATTATACAAAAATACAGGTGTGGATTGTATACAATTGCACAAAGCCCACAACAAAAATTAAGGTCTGCTTACAAAAAAGCAGACCTTTTACGAAAGCCGAAGCTAACTAAAATATTAAGCGTTAAGAATTTTAACCGTTTCCTCGGCGTTTTCCGAGTCGAGAGCACGGAAGCTTGCCACCTTTACGAAATGCCCACGCAGATAAGGAGCGTCAAGGAACATATCGTCAAGCACGGCAAAGGCTTCGACCTCATTCCCGTCAAGCCAGAGCCTTATCTCCTCCGCTCTGTCTATATTAAGCTTGGGAATTTTATCGAAAATCTCAATGCCGTAGGATGCAAAAATCTCATTCATCTGACGTCCCGTTGCATCGAGACCGTCCTCGGTCTTACTCCAATGACCTCTCCAAGAGGTTGAAAGAACGATTTTAGCACCCGTTCTGTCAATAATCGACTTAAGTATTTCCATTTTGGATGGGTCAAGAAGCACGCCGTCCTCATTCTGATTTTCGCGCGCGTATCTGTCGGAGCACAAAACTCCGTCAAAATCAATAAACAGTACCTTCATAATTTAAATCGGAACGTGATATTCACGAAACTCCTTTTTGCCGAATTTTTCGTCGAGATAGCTGATATATCTCTGCCAATCGTATCTTGACAGATAGTGAAGATCGTCACGAAGATGGTAGGAGATATGTCCCTCGGTAAAGTGGTCGTCCACCTCGGGCAAGCGGTCGGGACATACGAGTCCGCGAAGTCCGAAAAGCTCCCACGCGCTTGAAGCGTGATAGCTTGTGAGATATTCACCGATAGGGTCTGCACCGATGTCAAGCCTTGCCGAGCCGACGAGCAGATATCTCGGTGCGATGAGTGCAAGAAGCATTGCCTGGTCAAAGGGCTTTTCGTCCTCAAGCCCCACGAAGCGTCTGTGATTCTCACAGAAGAAGTTCCAGCTTCCTGCTCTCTCGTAGTTATATACCAGCTCACCCGTCGTATGCTTGGAGGATGACGCACCGCCCTGACCTGAATTATTTGAAATTGCCGCCGCAAAGCGTTCGTCCTGAGCGGCACACCAGAGCGCAGTTTTACCGAGCCTTGAATGACCGATTACCGCAACGTGCTCAACGTCGAGGTCCTCTGCCCTCTCGGACACAAGATAGTCCATTATACGACTTGCGCCGTAAGCCCACATTCCTACCTTGCCCCATTCGTCCCCTTTTCTGTTTTCGGGAGTTTTGAAGTAAGCGCCGATGCCGTTGGTAAAGTCACCGCCTATATTATCATTTACAAGGTCCTTATAATTGACCACAATGACCGCCCATCCCGCATCTAAAATCTCCTCAAGAGGAGTATACTTTTCAGGCACTTGATTAAATGCAATATGCAGGAATACGTTAGGTCTTACAACCTTATACGGAATATGTATGGTTATCGGAAAGGTACATACGCCCATTCCGTCAATTTCAAAATTAATATTAACCTTTTGGTAAAGCGCCTTACCCGCAACCCAGTTTATTGCACTTTCGACAACATCTCCCCACACTCTGTCGGGCTTTCGGGGAGTTCTTCCAAAGCAATATTTTTCGAGAAGCTCAAGCATTTCAGCCCGTCTCTCTTCCCAATTTTCAAGCGTCACGGGAGTACCGTCATTCATTTCAAGGACGGGTAAATATCCTCTTTCGGCAATCATCTTATCTCTCGTCATATTTTCCTCAAGGACGGGTAAATATCCTCTTTCAGCAATCGTCTTATCTGTCATAATACACCCCTTAAAATTCAATAGTGTAAAGGTTTCCGAGATTGTCGGAATAATAGCATACGCCCTTATAAAAGTCGATAAGCTCGGGCTCGATGTCAATACCGTAATCGGCAAGCCTTACGCAAAGCTCTTCACGCTTTTCATCACACGAAATAACGCGGATAGCGGCGGGAGCCTTCTGACTGTTGGTAAAGCCCTCAGTGGAGTACACCTTGCCACCGTAGGCACAAGCGCCCTGAACGTAATTGTGATAGGGCACGTCGAAATACTCGATAATATCCTCGGGAGTCAATACTGTATGCTTGATACCGAATTCGTCATCCGTCTGCCACTCGGCAAAGGGAGGAAGTCTGAACGAGAAGTATCTTGAGCTTTCCGCCTTATCACGCATATTGAACGCCCAATAAAGACCTGTGTCACGGTCAATTGCAAAATTGCCGAAGGGTCTTACGTCCTCGTCACAGCTACCCCAAAGAGTATAATCGTCAACAAAGCCTATCTCCACCATACCGACAAGAGTGGTTTCAAACTCGTTTCCGTTTCTCACAAGGCGGTAAACGAGACAAACGCCCTTGAGCTTGCGGGGACTTGCGGCGTAGTTATTATATACGTTTGAATAAAGGAGCGGAAATTCGTCACCCTCTGCATAGTATTCGTTTGAAAATACGACCGCATTGCTATGAGGACGAAGCTCGTCTATTCTGTCAAGATAAAAGGTGGAAAGCGCCTCAACAGGCTCTCCGTTTGCGTGCACCTTATCCATTGAATAAACTCCGCAAGAGCCGTCGGAATCAAAGCGGAAGAGATATCCGTTCCATATTGCGCCGTCCTGACCAAGCTTTATTTTAGAAATGAGATTTATTTTCATAAATGCCTCCGTTTTTCGCTTTTTATACAATTGTACTATGCCGCGGTACAAAAGTCAAGTGAATAAAAAAATTCCCGAAGGAATAATCCTTCGGGAATTTCTCAATTATAATGCTTCAACAAGTGTGATTGCGGTGATGTGGGGGTTCATACCCTCGTACCAGTAAAGGAACGCCTCAACGTCAACCATTTCACCGCCTACGAGACCGCTTACAGTCTTGTAAACGTCGGTTTCGGGATCGGTGAGATAACGCTCAACGCAGAAGCTGAACTTCTGTCCGCCGTAAAGAAGGTTAACGTAGATATCGTCACCGGGCTCACCGTTCTTGAACTCAATGGAGTCAACGGTCATACCCTTGAAGGTAACGAACTCGTTCTGATGCTTGATCATTTCCTCGGGAGCGAAAAGAAGGTCGGTTGCATCAAATGCTTCAGCAACGTATGTATCTCCACCCTCAACGAACTCGAAGGTGCCTTCCATAACCTCAACCTCGCCTGCCCATTCGCCCTTGGTACCTGTTACGCGAATCTTAGTACCGGGAACGAGCTTTGCAGCGTCCTCCTCGGAGCAAGCAAGCTCATAGAGGAAGTAAGCGCCATCGGGGCTCTGGCAATATACTGTAATCTTGTTGTCCCACCAGGACTGATTTGCCTGAACGTAGGTCTCGATAACAACCTCGGAATCAAGAGCTGCTGCCATATATTCCTCGTGAGTCATAACCTTAGCAGGATCAACTGCAGGCTCCTCAACAACGGGATCGTCTGCGGGCTCCTCAACAACGGGATCGTCAACGGGGTTTTCAACAACGGGATCGTCAACGGGGTTTTCAACGTTTTCTTCGGGCTCATTGCAAGCGGCAAACGCCATAACGAGCATAAGAGCGAGAAGAACTGCAAGAATCTTTTTCATTCTCTTTCTCCTTTTAAAATAAAAAATAAAATGATTCAACCGAACCTTTCGGCTTATACAATATTATACATATTATTTTTCAAAAATCAATAGATTTTGAACAGAAAATCACTTGTTTTTGCGTTTCTTTGCAGAAAATGTGACATAAATTGCCATTGAAAGCCATATAAGTGCCAATGAAGTAAGCAAAACTCTCGAGCCCGTCGGAAGCTCTCCGAGTGTAAGCTTGCCCTTTGAAGCGGAAATCTGGTCGAGTCGGTAAAGGGAAATTACCTCATCATAAAGTGAGTCAATATACTCGGAGTCAACCGTATCTCCTCTCCTTGCCGTCTTATTGACGTTCTCGATAAGCTCGCCTGCGGCGTTTCTGAGAGACGCCGAGCCGTTAAAGACGGGAGTGACGAAGGTATTCTCGGTGTTATCAAGAAGCAGCTTGACCGCGCGGAGCTTTATATCGTAATAAAACTCGTTATCCTCACCCTCACGGGAGAGATAATCACGGTATTCCTCGCTGTTTTGCGCCTTGGTGGTTACGGGAGCATAGCCCTCGGTCTGCGAGTAAGCAATCTGCACCTCGTTCGTAAGCATAAACTGACAAAAGAGCCAGGATGCCAGAACCTCCTGCTCATCCTCCTTGTTGAACACGCACATAGAGGGTCCCTGAGAAATCATTCTCGGGTTTGACGGGTCGTGCTGAGGCACGGTCATCACCTCGGTGTCAAAGCGGACGAGCTTTTCCTCGGCAATGTCAACCAGAGGCGCGTCACTTCCCATCCAGGTAGCGCCTGCCGTTGAGTCTATGGCAAATATGCACTGACCTGCGTTGAGAAAGTTTGCAGGATAACCCGCGCGCTTGAAGGTGTTGAAGGCTCTCGTTCCCGAATGCTTGGATATTTCAAGAAGAAACTCCTTTGCTTCGTCGTTGAAAAGCTCTATTTCGCCGTGAGGTGTGGAGTATCCCGCATCCTGCTGATACATTGCGTGTATCATCATATTGTCGGTGGATTTGTAAATAATGGGAATCATCGTCTTCTGACCGTTGACGATGAAATTGCCGTCGGCATCCTGCTCCATAGCCTTCTCGGAGACCTTCCAGATAAAGTCCCAGGTAAGCGTTTCGGGAAGAGTGAAGCCCAATTTTTCAACGAAGGTGCGGTTGACGTAGCAGGCTTCGGTTGACCTCATAAACGGCACTGCATAATAGCTTCCGTTAAATTCACATTCACCGATAAACTTCGGAATAAGCTCGTCAAAGGTGGGAGAGTCAAATCTCACCTCGCTTCCGCCGAGTCCGTACTTCTTGTGTGAGAACAGCTCGTCGAGTGCAAGCACTGTATCCTCTCCCGTGAGATAGGTTGCAATGTGGTCGGGATAGGTTATGCACACGTTGGGAGTCGTATCGGTGGAAATGTTGGTTATAACGTCGTTGTAGATTTTGCCGTAGTCGGTATAAAGCTTGAGGTTGACCTTGATATTCGGGTAAAGAGACTCAAACTCTGCAATCGCATCCTTGTAAATACCGACCTGAGTCATATTCGTATCGTTCTTTGCCCAGAAGGATATTTCGTAATTACGGGAGGTATCAAGCTCCTCGGGAATCTCAAAGCTCTTCTTCTCACGCGCGCCGTGGCAGGAGACGAGAGTGAGCAAGGTAAGGCAAAGAAGCGCAAGTGACAAAAATCTCTTCATCCCTTCGTACCTCCTCTCGAAACGCCCTCCATAATCTTCCGTCTGAAGCAGAGGAAAAGGATTATAAGCGGAACGGAAATGGCAACGACAGCCGCCATCATAGCAGGGATATTATCTCTGCCAAAGCCGTTTTCACGAATCTCCTGAATGCCGTTTGACACAAGGAAGTACGCCTGCTCGTCGGTGACGAGTCTCGGCCAAACGTATGAGTTCCAGCACTCGATTACCTTGAGCACCGTAACGGTTACGACGGTAGGCTTACAGATGGGCACCATTACCTTCACAAGATAGCGAAGGTCGGAGGTGCCGTCAACCTTTGCGGCGTAATAAAGCTCATCGGGAATCTGTGAAAAGTTTTCCTTTAAAAGATAGATGTAAAATACCGAGGCAACGCTTGGCAGAATAAGACCCATAAAGGAGTTGCGCATATCGAGGCTCGTGACTGTGACGTAATTGGTAATCACCACAAGCTCGGAGGGTATCATCATAAGTGAGAGAAACAGCGTGAAAACGAGGTTTTTGCCCTTGAACTCAAGACGGGAAAAGGCAAATGCGGCAAGCACGGTCACAACCAGCATTATAGCGGTAGTGCCGAGGGTAAAAATAATCGTATTCACGAAATAATCTGCAAGAGGCACTGCGGTAAACGCCGTTTTATAATTCTCAAGCGTGGGTGACAAAACGTAGAGAAGCGGAGTCCACTCGGAATTGTACGCGCCGTATTCCTTAAGGGAGGTTATCACCATCCAGTAAAACGGAAAAAGCACCGCAACAGCCCAGACTGCAAGCAGAATATAAACGAAGGTTTTTTGAATACGCTTTTTCACAAGAGCGTTTTTTTCAATTTTTTCGTAATCCATATCGACCTCATCAGTTATAGTGTACGTGCTTCTTGGACACGAGAAGGTTAATGCAGGTTATGGTCAAAACGATAGCAAAGAGGATAATTGCGGCGGCGGACGCATAGGAGGGATAGCCACCCGAATTTCCGTAAAGCATATCGTAAACGTAGCCGACGATAGTGTTCATTTCAGCGGCGTTAAGGTCTACTCCAAAGAGTGCAACCGCATCCGAATAAGCCTTGAACGCTCCGATAAAGCCCGTTATAACGAGGTAAAAAAGTGTGGGAGAAATCATCGGGAGAGTTATTTTGCGAAAGACTCTCCACTTGGGCGTGCCGTCGATTCGTGCGGCGTTGTAATAGGTTTCGTTTACCGAGGCAAGAGCCGAGGTGAGAATAAGCACCTTGAAGGGCATTACGACCCAAATAGTATAAATACAGAGCACCGTCATTTTTGCCCAATACGGTCCTGCGATAAAGTCAACAGGCTCAACTCCGAATACTCCGAGCACGGTATTTACAAGACCCGGAGTGTAGGGGGTCTGATTAAAGAGTATCATAAACACGAGACCTACGGCAAGTGTATTGGTGACGTAGGGAAGAAAATAGACGGTCTGGAAAAGGTTGCGGAGCTTCTCAATTGAGGAGAGGGCAACCGATATTGCAAGAGAGAAAATTGTGGAAAGAGGCACTGTAACTCCGACGAGTATGAGGGTGTTTTTGAGTGCCTTCAGAAAATACGGGTCGTGAAGCACGTAGGAATAGTTATATCCGCCCGTACCGAAATAGGTCTGAGAGGCAAAGTTGTAGCCCTCCTCAAAGGAATATATGAGCACGTCTATCAAGGGATAGACGAGAAACGCTCCTATAAACACGAAGGCGGGTAACAGATACAGCCACGCCTTAAGGTTGTTGTTTTTCATATTCCACCTCTCAAAGCGTGAGCTTGTTGCCCGATTTGTCAAAGACGAAAAGCTTTGAGGGCTTGATATCAAAGCGTACACGGTCGGTGGAAATAACGTTATCCGAGTCGATTATAGCGCGGAGTGTCGGAGTATGAGCCGAGGAGTGTGTAGCAACAATGCTGACGTCACGTCCCATTACCTCAACCCGAGACAGCTCGCAGGTGAGCACTCCGTTATCGGAAAGCTCAAAGCCCTCGGGACGAATGGCAACGTCAACCTCGCAGTTGTCAAGAGAGGTGTCGAGGATAGCCTCGTCTCCTATATAAAGCTTACCGTCACGCACCTCACCGTTGAAAACGTTGATGGGAGGCGTACCGAGGAATTTTGCAACGAAAAGGTTTGCAGGGCTGTCGTAAACCTCCTGTGGCTTACCGACCTGCTGAACGACGCCCTCACGCATTACTACGATGAGGTCGGAGATGGACATTGCCTCCTCCTGATCGTGAGTTACGAAAACGGTGGTTATACCCGTCGAGCGCTGAATACGTCTTATCTCCTCTCTCGTCTGCAAGCGGAGTCTTGCATCAAGGTTCGAAAGAGGCTCGTCAAGGAGAAGAATTTTAGGCTTCTTGACGAGGGCGCGGGCAATTGCGACTCTCTGCTGCTGACCGCCCGACAGCTCGGAGGGTTTTCGGTCCATAAGCGTGTCTATCTGCACAAGCTTTGCCGTTTCAAGAGCCATTTCGTTCATCTCGGCGCGCGTGAGCTTATCCTTACCGCGACGGTTTTCAAGCGGAAAGGTTATATTCTGTCTTACCGTGAGGTGAGGATAGAGAGCGTAATTCTGGAATACCAGACCCACTCCTCTGTTTTCGGGAGGAAGTCCCGTTACGTCGTCGTCTCCGAAAAATATCTGTCCGTCTGTTGCCTTGAGAAGTCCCGACAGAAGATTCAATACGGTTGACTTACCGCAGCCCGACGGACCGAGAAGTCCGATGAGCATACCATCCTCAATGTCGAGAGTGACGTTATTTACGGCTATTACCTCATCCCCCTTTTTATTACGGCTGGGGAATTTTTTCGTTAAGCTTTTTAAGGTTACCTTCATTGCGTGAAAATCCTTTCGTTTCCTTCAACTATTCGTTGACTCAAATGAACGATATATCTTATCTTAACCATTATATACCATTCATTATTATTTTTCAAGGCTTAAAGGCAAAAAACACGCCGAAGCGTGTTTTTTGAAGTTTATATATTAAACTCAAGCCCGTCGTTTGCGAATACTATCTTTTGCTCGGGAAGCATCTTCATAAGGTCGTAGGCAGAATGCTGACGGATATAGGTAGAATAGTGATTGATGACGACCTGACCTATATTGTCTCTGTCCTTAAGGAGCGGATAATACTTATCGGGTGCCCAGAAATGAGCAAGCTCTAAAATCGCAAGGTCAAAGCCACGGTCAAACTCCTCAAGAGGAAGGTCGTAAAGCACGTCACCGTTAAGAGCGACGGGCGAGCCGAGGTCTCCCGAAAAATAAACTCTCTTACCCTCAGCCTCAAGTACGTAGGAGAAGGACTGAGCAATGTGAGAGGTTCTGTACGCCGCAAGCCTTATAACGCCGTCGTCGTAAACGAAGCCGTCGTCAACGTGTCCGAATTTGAACTCACGCATTGCGTGACCGTTGCACTCAAGCCAGCATTTAATCGCTTCAACAGTCTTTTCGGTGTCACCAGGAAGATAAAACTCTGTATCCGCCTTGGTATAATACCAATTGCAAAGGTCAATAAAGGAAATAAGCCCGTTGGTATGGTCTCCGTGCATATGGGTGACGAAGCACGCCTTGACCCTCTCCGGACGGATACCGCGTGTCGCAAGCTGTTCAATGGACTGTGTGCCCATATCAATAAAATAACGCACCTCCCCAAGCTCAACGAGTATCGACGAGCACCGTCTGTTCTCCTCGGGAAAGCCGTGTGACGAGCCAAAAAATACTATTCTCATTATTACACCTCCGTTTTTTATAACATAGGAAATTGCACGCGGAATGTGTGCAATTGCATGTTCAAAAAAAGTCTTCCTTAAATTTGTGAGCTTTGCGAACATCAGTTGCCGAAGGCGACTTTTTTACATTTTATCATTTTCAATGATACCCTTATACATTAAATTTGTCAAGAATTATCTCAAATTTATCCTATCCCCTCTTGACAAAGCGGATTTGACGTGGTACAATGCATTTAACAATTAAGTTAAATGTTAAATAAGGAGGGCTTATGGGACTTCAAAATACTTTGCGCGCGCTTGCCGACCCGATAAGGCGTGATATTTTAAATATGCTCAAATCGGGCAGAATGTCGGCAGGTGAAATATGCGAGCGCTTTGACGTGACGGGCGCGGCGATATCCCGTCACCTGTCCGTCTTAAAGGAGGCGGACCTCATCCGTGACACCCGCGAGGGTAAATTCATTTACTACGAGCTCAACGCCTCGGTGCTTGAGGAAATTTTGCTGTGGGTCAACGACCTGAAAGGAGAAAGCAATGCTGAAGAATAACAGATTAACCCTTATACTCACCTCTATCGTGACTCTTTTGCCCATACCGATAGGGCTTCTCGTTCACAAGCTTTTGCCAGACACGATGGCAATACACTGGGGTCTCAACGGCGTGGCAAACGGCTTTGCGGGAAAGAATTTTGCCATATTCGTGCTACCTCTTATACTGCTCGCATTTCATTGGATATGCACGCTTTTCACCGTATGGGACAACAAGAGGCGTGAGCAAAGCCCGAAGGTCATCCGTATGGTGCTCTGGATATGCCCCGTCATTTCCCTTTTCACCTCCTCCTTTATATATCTCAGCGCACTCGGTATAACGGGCGGTATATCGGCAATAACGCTTGTGATGATTGGTATAGTATTTATCGTCATAGGCAACTATCTGCCCAAGACCCGTCAAAACCGTACCATCGGTATTAAGATAAGCTGGACTCTCGGTAGTGAGGCAAACTGGAACGCAACTCACAGAATGGCGGGCAAGCTTTGGATGATATGCGGACTCGTAATGCTTTTTTCGGCACTTCTTCCCTTGAAGCTTTCCTTGACCCTGCTTTTTGCGGTTATTCTTGTGGCGGTAATCATTCCCGTAATCTACTCCTACCGTTTTTACAAAAGAGAGCTTGCCGAGGGTAAGAACCCCGAATTGCCAAAAGCGACAAAGAAATCACTTATCGTATCTCTTATAATGTCAGTCCTTGTGATAATCGTGGTTATTCCGCTTCTCTTCACGGGTGATATACGCTATGTGCAGGGAGAAAACGAGCTTATGATAGACGGCTCGTTCGGTAACAAGACCTACGTTGAGTACAGCGAGATTGAAAGCGTTGAGCTTATCGAAAACGCCGATTTCGGAGTGCGTGAATACGGCTTCGGCTCGCCAAGGCTTTTGATGGGACGGTTCAGAAACGACGAGTACGGAGGCTATTCCCTTTACGCCTACGCCAAAAATCACGTTGCGATAAAGCTGACTCTCAAGGGCGGAATACTCGTTATCAACCACGAAACGAGAGATAAGACGGTCGAGCTTTTCGAGGGATTAAAAAACAGAATTGACTAAGAAAAGAGCTGTAAAAACTCGAACTGAGTTTTTACAGCTTCTTTTTACTTTACTATAACCGAAACTCCGTCGGGTATTGCGGTAACCGTCGGATTATCGCCTCCGACGAGTTCTTTTGCAAGGCGAAGAGCCTCGTCAAGCGAGTGTGCGGGAAGCATATGCATTTCCTCAACCGTCTTGTCGGGCATTTCGGAAACGTAAATTATCCTTGCGCGCTTCAAAATTCGAATAATTATCTGGGTCATCCACTGGTCAGGAAGTGTCTCGCCTCTGCCTCGTGACAAAAGCTCCCTCTCGGTTTTCATAATATCCCTCTCGTCAGCCATCTGGTGATAGAAATGGTCACCTCCGATGCCATCGTTTGAACGGGCAAGCATAATAATAATTCCGCCCTCGCGTACGCAAGGCTCTGCGGCAGTCATACCCTTGACCGACTGATAAACGTTCTGGTCGAGCGGATAGCCTCCGTTCGTGGTAATGACGATATCAGCCTGAACAGCTCTTGCGCCGCACATTTCCGAGAGAAACTCAACGCCCTTGGCGTGAGCCGATTTAAAACTACCCGCGGTAGCGTAGATAACCTTCTTATCGGCGTTAAGCACGACGTTTACGATATACGCAAGACCTGCGCTTTCCGCCGCCCACAGCATATCGTTATGTATTGGATTATTCTCAAGTATACCCGTTCTTGCAAAGGGACTCGCGATAAACTCGGAGCAGTGATTTGCAAGCACGGTCGAGCGGGAGCAAATACCGGGAAGAACGCTCTTTCGTCCACCCGAAAAGCCTGCAAAAAAGTGAGGCTCAATAAAGCCCTCGGCAACGAGCAGGTCGGCGTTTTTTGCAATTGAATTTATCTCACACGGGCTACCCGACGGAAGAGTGCCGATATTTACAAGCTTCTCCCTCTCGTCGCAATCGTGTACGTATATTTTCTCGTTTGCAACGATATCCTCGCCGAGCTTTGATACAAGCTCCTCCCTCGTCGTACCTCTGTGACAGCCCGTTGCGATAAGAATAGTAATATCTGCATCGGGATTTCCCTCTCTTATCTCGGAGAGCATCTGAGGTATTATGAGCTTACTCGGTACGGGACGGGTATGGTCGGAGGCAATTATAACCACCCTCTTCTTACCGCGCGCAAGCTCCGAGAGTCTCGGAGAATCAACGGGGTTTGCCATTGCCTCATCAACGAGCGCCTTTTCGGAAAGCGTCGGAGTATATTCGTTGATACCCGATTCAAGCACTCCTACAAGCTCCTCGCCGAAATTATATTCAAGATAGCTCTTGCCAAACGGAAATTTTATATTCATTTGTTTACCCTTTCATAAGCCTTTACAATAAGCGGTATAAGTATAAGCTGAATTACAATTCCGAGGAGTGCGTCAACAAAGCCTCCCGTAATAAAGGCGGCAAGTCCAAAGCTCTTGCCCGCAATTCCCAAAAGGACCGCCTTGGCAATACCCCAGACGATTCTGCCCGAGAGCATTGCAAGAATAAGAGAAAGATACTTCCTACGGGTCTTGGAATAAACAATACCCGAAACCGCGCCGTAGGTCATAAGCTCAAGCGCCATCCACACGGCGTTGGGATAAAGAGGAGGCATTGAAAAAATGAAAGAGCGTATAAAGGGCAGAAGAAAGCCCACCGCACCTCCGTATGACGCAGAGCAGATAAATCCGCAAAGAAGCACGGGTATATGCATCGGCAAAAGGGTATCCCCTATCTCCTTTATCTGTGACGTCAGCATCGGAAGAACTATTCCGACAGCCAACAGCATTGCGGATAACACAAGGCGTTTTATTCTCTGTTTTTTCATATCATCACTCCTTACCGTTTAATTCTAACATACATACCGCATTTTTACAATATATAACAAAAAAATATCAAGAAAAAAAGGAGATGTAAAAGCCTTTCGAGGCATTACATCTCCTTAAGCTATGTTATATACCGAGAAGCCTCTCGGCATTTTTATGAGTGATTGCCTCATATTTTTCATCACTCAAGACACCCGACCTATGAAAATCGGAAAGCAAATTAATAAGAAGCTGTTCGGGGACCTCTGCAAAGCAGATATCCGTACCGAACATTATTCTGTCCCAGAACTCGTTCATAAAGCGTCCCGCAAAGTCAATATCTCGCGTCATTGCGTAATAACCGCTACCTGCGGAAAGGTCTACCCAGAGGTTTTTATGCTCACGCATAAGGCGGACAACAGCACCCTCCCTCTCGATAGGAGTCGTGAGATAGGAGAAACGGCTCTCGCCCTCTCGGAGTGTACCAAGCTCCGACCAGAAGGCAGGTCCGTGACCAATGAAAACGAGATTCGGAAACCTCTCAAGGCATTTATCAAGCTGAGGGAGACCCTCGTCGTCGTAAATTCCGTAAGCCTTATTTTTCATACCCGACAGGTCGAAGAGAAGCGGAAAGGAGGCGTTTTCACAATGGTGAAAAAGGTTTTGCATTTTAGGGTCAAGAAACTCCATATTCGGCAAAACCTCACCCATACCGCGACAGCCCTGACGCTTGTAAAAATCAATGAGAAAGCCAAGGTCGGAATCACTTGAGTTCCACACGACTCTCGGGTCAAGGTTACAAAACGGGATAAATCTGCCGTTTGAGCTGTTGGCAAACTCGATGACCTCTCCTACCGACTGAGGCACGTAAACCTCCGCGTTAACGAGAGGGACTATTACCGCTCTGTCAATACCGAGACTGTCGTGAAGACGGATAAGCTCCTCACCGTTAGGGAATATAAGCTTAAATTCGTCCTTTTCCTTATCGTAGGATAACGGATAAGGATATTTATACATATGCGCGTGAATATCAATAAGCATTTTACTTCACTCCGTTCAAGCGGTAAACATCTTCGATTATTTTGAGAGCTTTTCTCGATTCCTCGGCAGTAACGAGAAGCTCCTCCTTGCCGTTCACAGCGTTTATAAAGTTTTGATACTGAGCCTTATGATTATCATATGGCATTGCCATCGGGTCAGAGGAGGTTGCGGAGGCAATGCTCTTATTGTCGATAAGAGTCTCGCCATCAACGAAAAGCCTTTCTATGCTACCCTCGGTGAGAATAAGATGACCTTTCGTTCCTATAATCTCCATTCGTCTTGCAAAGCCGGGATAGGCGCAGGTGGATGCCTCTATAACACCCTCGGCACCGTTGTCAAAGGAGAGGAGCGCAACCGCAACGTCCTCGGCTTCAATGCTGTGATAGGATGCCTTGGCAACCGAGGCTCTGACCTTAGCGTTTCCTACGATATATAAAAACAGGTCAACACCGTGGAAGCCCTGATTTATAAGTGCCGCACCGCCATCAATCGCCTTGGTGCCTCTCCAATTACTGCTTGCGTAATAAGACGGGTCTCTCCAGTATTTCATATATAAGTCGCACATCACGAGCTTTCCGAGCACACCGCTTTGTACGATATCGTGAGCCTTCTTTATATCGGCGGAAAATCTGAACTGGGACATAACCGTAAGCTTTACCGAGCTTTCTCGACAAGCGTCGATTATTCTGTCAACGTCCGAGGTGGATATTGCAAGAGGCTTCTCGCAAACGATATGCTTACCCGCCCTTGCCGACGCAATTACGGCTTCTGCGTGGTAACCGCTCGGAGTACATACAGAGACCGCGTCAAGCTCCCCGTCAGCAAGCATTTCCTCAAGGCTTTGATATACCTTACCGCCGTGCTTTTTCGCAAACGCCTCGGCTCTTTCAAGGTTGATATCGCAAACGCCGAGAAGCTCTGCACCGTCAAGCTCGTTTACGGATATGGCGTGAAAATCCGACGCCATACCCGTACCGAGTATACCGAATTTAAGCATTTTCCGTTCCATACCATCTACCGCCTTGCTTTTTATCGGCGTCGGTTTCAAGAAGCTGTTCGTGATTTTCCACAACCTTGCGGTACGCCTTTGCGTAAAGCTCGATAATCTCCTTGTCAAAGTGCTTGAACCAGGGCGCTGAGCAACAGAAGATAGTCTCCGACCTCTCACACTTACCGTCATCCTCTCTTACGTCACGCTCTGCGTACTCTATTCTTGAGGGCACGCCCGAATTTCTGAAGTCAAAATCCTTGAAGAAGGCGTGAGTGTGGAGACAGAAGTTTGCTCCCTCCCAACATCCCTTAAAGCCTTCGGCACGGACTGCCTCGCAGAATTTTTTGACCGAAAGGCCGTGAAGCTCGTCTGGATTATAGTAGCAATGAGGAATATAGTAGCCACCCATATGCGAGCCCTCAGCCTCGTTTACGCGGAGAGGATGAAGACCCGGAAGGTCGGAAATGAGGTCGTAGAAGTAATTGACCGCACGTCTTATCTCCGCAGTACGCTCGTCATAATACTTGAGCTGAACTCTTGCAAGAGCCGAGCAAAGCTGATTTGCACGTCCCTTGATACCGCCGAGCGCAATGTGAGAATAGGGCTTAAGCTCCTCACATTCCTTTATGTAATTCTCGTTGTTTCTCTCATAGTGACCGAATGCCATTGCTCTCTCGTAGCAGATTCTGTCGTCGGTTACGAGCATTCCGAGCTCACCTGCCGCAAAGGACTTCATACTCATCATAGACATTGCCGCAACGTCACCGAAGGTACCTACCTTACGTCCCTTGTACATAACGCCGTGAGCGTGAGACACGTCCTCAATTACCTTGAGATTATATTTTTTCGCAATGGGCATAATTTTATCCATATCGCAGGGATATGACATATAGTGAACGACCATTATCGCCTTCGTCTTTGGAGTGATACACCTTTCAAGGTCCTCGGGGTCAAGGCTTAAGTGCTCGTCAATGTTACAAAAAACGGCAGAAGCACCGAAGTTGATAGCCTGAGAAACGCTTCCCCAATAGGTTTTCGTAGGACAGATTATCTCGTCGCCCTTGCCAAGTCCTACGGCGTACATTGCGGCGGTCAAGGCCGCAGTACCGTTACAGAAGGCAATTGCGTACTCTCTGCCCTGCCACTCGGCAAACTCGTCCTGAAACTGTGCGGTAATATCCGTACCCGAGAACTTATTGTTTCGTATAACGTCGAGGGCTACCTCCTCATCCTCCTCGGTGATAATAGGCCATTTAAAAAGTGATGCGGGGATTTTTTCGGCATCTATAACGGGAGTGCCTCCGAGTAACGCGAGCTTTTCCATAATAATATTCTCCTTATTCCAAATTAATCTTAAGCAGGCTTATTGCGTTTTCTCTTGCAATTTTGCGCCATACATCAGGCTTGAGCATTCCGTCGGCGTACATTTTTCTCAAGAACTCATCCATAAGATACTGGTGAGTGTTAAGAGTGGCGCACACGTCACAGCCGTAGAGAATTCTGTCAGCAAATTCGTTCAAAAATTTCTCGGCAAATTCAGGGTCACGGGAAAGAGCGTTCCAGCCGCTACCCGCGGAAATATCGCACCAAAGATTCGGGTATTCACGCAAAAGCTTTGAAATTCTTCCTTCGGTAACCTTACCCTTTGGAGCACCGCCTCTCTCGTTCTCGGGACAGTCGTTTGAAATCTCAGCCCAGAAAACCTGGGAATGTCCGATAAAGTTGAGTCTCGGATGCTTTTTGAGCATTTTTTCAAGCCTCGGAAGTCCCGCCTCGTCAACGAGTCCGTAGCTTCCTCCGAATTTCGTGTGAAGGTGAAACAGGACGGGCATCTCAAATTCCTCGGCGTAGGACAGCATATTGTCAACGCGAGGGTCGTCAAAATAAAGCTGACAGGTGACCTCACCCACACCCTTTGCGCCAAGCTTCTTATAATGCTTGAAAAGGGGTGAAAGGTCGGTCTTATCACCGTTTGACAAGGCTCTCGGGTCTATATTGCAAAACCACAAAAAACGGTCGGGATACTTATCTGCGGCAAACTTCGCAGACTCTGAGGTCATAGGGGTCATCTGTCCCTCGGCAGCACTGATAGGAAGTATAACTCCTTTTTCAATATTGAGCTTATCGTATATCTCAATCATTTCCTCGGCAGAGCAAAAACGTCCCTGCCATTTACAATCCGGGGCATATTCGGGGAATGCCGTGATGTGTGAATGTATATCTATTCTTTTTATGCTATCCATTGATACATCTCCTTTCGATGATATTTTAGTCCATAAAAAAATAAAAATCAATGGAGTACATTGATTTTTATTTGGACAATATTGCTCGGTCCTTATTCGGTGAATGACCGTATTTCTTTTTGTAGCAACGGGAAAAGTAAGCGGCATCCTCAAAGCCGCACTGAGCGGCGATTTCGGAAATACTCTTGCTTGTGGACCGCAAAAGCACCCCCGCTATCTCAAGTCGGTAGCCGTTGCGATACTCCACCGCGCTCATTGAGGTTGACTGCTTGAATATCCTACAGAAGTGACACTTACTCACACCGCAAGCCTCGGCAAGCTCGTCGATGGAATGCTCCGCACCGCAATCCTGACGGATAAGGCGTATTGCGGGGTAAACTATCTCATAATAACGAATACTCTTGTCACTCGGCATTATTGCGGGCGTCGGCGCTTTGAAATCACGCAGAAGCAAAACGAAAAGCTCAAGCACAAGCGCCGTTACCGCCCTTTGATACCCTTCGCGCATTTCGGTCATCTCAAGCACTATATCCTTTATAGTCCTTGCAATTCTGCCGTCACGGACAAGCGTTTCAAGTCTTGCCCTCTCCTTTGTAAACAGATAGCGCAGATCCAAAAAGCCCTCTCCCATTCCGTCAAAAAAGTCCAAGCTTATCATAAGAAGGTGATACCTTCCCTTTTCCTCGGCATAATTAACGGTGGAGTGAAACTCGTACGGATTTATGACCACGATATCCTCGGGCTGAGTGACGAGGCTCTCCCCTCCGATATGGAGGGTAGAGCTTCCGTCGATAAAATACTTTATCTCTATATCCTCGTGAAAGACCTCGGAAAAATCGTCGATGGCATCAATGCGCGACACCTTATCAGGCTCGACCTTGATTCTGAAGCTTTCCTCGTCGTAACGGATATTATTATATTTCACAGCTTAGCCAAGCGTGTTGAGATAGTCGATACAGCGCTTGATCTCTTCAAGACCCGTTGGGTCAAGTCCCTCGGACTCAACCACCATAATAACGCCGTTCTTTTCAGCCCACTCCTTAACGGCGGCAACGGGTGCCTTACCGCTACCGAGAGAAAGACCGATGACGTTAGAGTGAACGTCGTCATAGCGCTTCTTGTCGTCTGCGGAGGGTACTCCGTCCTTTAAGTGAATCACCTTGATTCTGTCACGGTGTGCCTCAAGGTAAGAAATAACGTCAATGCCTGCGTTAAAGAGCCAGAAGGTGTCTATCTCAAGCTCTGCGTCTGTTTTTTCGATTATCTCATTTTCAAAAACAATTCCGTCGGAAGTGGGGAAAAACTCTTTTGAATGGTTGTGATATCCGAAGCGGATTCCGTTCTCGCGGAGCTTCCTTGAGGTCTCGTTAAAAAGCTTTATAAGGTCTTCCGTCTTTTCGGGAGTAGACCAATCGCATCCGGGTACGATAAGATTGTCACATCCGATTATCTTGTGATAGCGTATGGTTTCGTCAAGCTTGTCGGGAGCAATGAGTCCAACGCCCGTATGAGTACCCGAGCATTTGAGCCCGAAGGTATCAAGCCATGTCTTTATCTGCTCGGGAGTATAGTCGAAGAAGCCTGCAAACTCAACGTACTTGTAGCCCATTTCGGCAACTTTTTCGAGCGCCATTCTCATTGAATCCTTGGTTATGTCTCTTATAGAGTACATCTGTATTCCGTATTCTGCCATCTTTTTTTACCTCTTTATTTATTATTTATTTAAAAATTTTAAAGCCGTTGCAACGTATGAGGCAACACCCTTCCACAAGACCTTTTCGTCAACGTCGAAGGCGGGGTTGTGGTTTGTCTCAACTATATTTTTATCGGGATTGTTGGTGCAGAGAAAATAGTAAACGCCGGGGATTCTGTCGGTATAGTTTGCAAAATCGTCCGAGCCCATTAAGGCTGACGGCGTTTCGGTGATTATCTCCTCACCGAGTATTTCCTCGGTAGCCTCTCTCACAACCTCCGCAAGCGCCTTATCGTTCATAACCGTTGAAGAGCCTCGGCGTAAATCCACCTCGCACTCACCTCTGAAGGCGTGCGCTATGCTCTCGGCAACCGTCCGAAGCCTCTCGCCCATAAAATTGCGAAGCTCGACGCTCTGCACTCGGATACTGCCCTTTATAACGGCGGTCTCGGGAATAGAGTTATGGTCAACGCCTGCCGTAAGACCGCCGAAGCTTAACACGGCGGCGCTTCCCGCGGGAAGCTCACGCGCGTTTATTTCCTCACAGCCGTTGACGATTCGTGCGGCAATGAGTATCGGGTCAACCCCCTTGTCTGTAAACGCCGAATGAGTGCCCTTGCCTCTCACCGTAATCGTAAACTTATCCTTACCTGCGCTCACGGGTCCCGATTTTACGACGATTTTTCCGTTTGTAAGGCTCTCGCCTGCAAGGTTGCCGACGTGAAGCGCGCATATTGCATCAACGCCGTCAAGTGCGCCAAGCTTAAGCATTGCCTTAGCGCCCGTGCCCGTCTCCTCGCCCGATTGAAACAGAAGCCTCACTCTTCCGCAAAGCTTGTCACGGTGACGGCTTAAAAGCTTAGCTGTGACGAGAAGCATCGCGGTATGAGCGTCGTGTCCGCAGCCGTGCATCTGTCCGTCTATCTCGGAGGAGTATTCAAGCCCCGTTTTTTCCTCAATATGAAGAGCGTCCATATCGGCGCGGAAGGCAATAGTCTTACCGTCCCTTCCTCCGCATATATCGGCAATCAAGCCGTCCTCCTCGGGATTGAGCGTATAGGAGACTCCGATTGAATCAAGATAATCGCAAACGATTTTTCTCGTCCTCGGGAGACTGCCTGCAATCTCGGGACAGCGGTGAAGCTGTCGGCGAAGGCTTATAAGCTCGTCCTCAAGCTCCTTGATTTCATTTACAATAGTCATTTATTTCACTCCGCGTTTTACAAAATATACGGTATCAATTCCCTCTCCTCTGTCATTTTCAATCACCTTCAAAATATCAAAGCCGAGTCGGGAAAGGATTTTAGTGTGAGCCGCATTCGTTGACCACGTGCGAGTATAAACGCATCTATCGGGGTAGGCGTTGAAAAGCTCCCCGTACATTATCTGTGTCAGTCCCTTGCCTCTGCCCTCGGGCTTTACGATGAGAGTGGAGAGGTACACGTTGGGGACCTCCGTCACGGTATCCGTCAGATAATTCTCACGGTAGGACATAAACGCCACAAGCTCACCGTTTTCCAAGGCTACCGCTAACCGTTGCTTTTTCATTTCCTCAAAATAGAGGAGTATTCCCTCGGGAGTCGAAGCGTTTCCGACAAGGCTTGACTGTGTGGTCGAGCTCCTTGACGAAAGAGGCGGAACAAATTCACCGTCAGCCCTTTTCAGCATTTCGAGTATTTCGGGAAAATACAGCTCACTATCGCTCTTTGTAAGTATTTTTATTTCCATTGAAGCTCCTTTATTTTGTCGGCAACTCTTCTTGAAAGAAGCGTTTTTGTAGGCGGATGAATATTGTCGCTCTCGCAGACGTCGGCGCATTTGACCGTTACGACGTTATTGGTCATACCTTGAACTCTGAGTTGTGCCTCCTGCACTCTTGCCCATGCCTCAAGGTCTCTTGACGGGTCGTTCTTAGGACGGAAGTCGGCTATCTGAATTACGTAGAACTGAAGACCTTCGTCCTTGAAGGCATCGCGCCATACTCTGATAAGCTCGCAAAGCTCACGGTCGTAAACGTAGGTCTCCTCGCCTGCCGAATCCGACTCGCCCTGATACCAGATGACACCGCTTAACGAAAACGGGAACACCTGACGGAGCTGTTTTTCGTAAAGCATGCCGTTCTTATTCCACTTCTGATATGGCTCGTAGTAGTGGTTATACCCTTTTTTATCCGCGGGAATATCAATACCAATCTTCTCAAACGTGCCCTCGGGCACCCAGCTTTCGATAATTGACGCACCCTGATTACAGTTGATAATACCTACCGCAACGCCTTTGTCACGGGATATGTCCATTCCTGCAAGGTAACCGATCGCCGTCCAATTATAAACGGTATCCTTATCAGCCTTGACCCATCCGTCCTCGGCGGTGAAAAGAGGATTCTTCGTAATCTTGTCAACCTCGAAAATGCGGAGAGCCTCGTTGGACTCATACGACTCCTTCGGCGTGTTGGTCTCGGAAAGCCTCAGCTCTATATTCGACTGACCTGCGCAAAGAAGCACCACTCCGACAAAAATATCGTCAAGCACTGTCTCAACGCCGTTGCTTATAAGCTTCAGCGTATAGGGACCGCCGTAGTTCATCGGCGGAAGCTCGGTATACCAGAAGCCGTTTTCACAAACGATATCACGGGTCTGTCCCGCAAATTCAAGTATACCGCTACCCTCTCCCTCTCCGTAAATACGGATGGGCTTGTTTGCGGCAAAAACAGTATGTGATGAAAATATTCTGTTAAATTTCATATATTAAAGCCTTTCAATCTCTGTTCCAATAACGTCTGCAAGTATAGCGTGACCTGCATCGTTCGGATGAAGTCCGTCGGGCATAAGAGCTTTATCCCATGCATCAATCGGATTTATACCGAAAAGGTCAATTACAGGATACCCTCTTTTTTCACAAATAGCCTTGATTGCTGCGACGTAATCCGCAAGAATTTTCCCTTCGGGGCGTGAAGGGTTGTTCTCATCCTTTCTGTGAATCGGTGTCAAAAAGATTTTCTGTGCATTCGGAAAATCCCTTTCAAGCCTGTTTATCAAGGAATTGAGTCCTCCGCAGAAGGAGTAAATGTTATCGTCATTTATATCGTCGACGTTCCCGAAAACCGCATCACCGTAGCCGTAATCGTTAGTACCGCCGAAAACCACAATGACGTCCGTATCTCTCGGCATAATCTCCGCGCGGATTTCATAAGTGAGGTCGGAGGGTGTTTCGTGTACTGTCGGTGCGGTCTGACGCGCAATTCTTGTACCGGGCACACCGTACGGTATTGCATAAGCAAGGTTATATTTTTTAGCAATAATCTGATGGAAGCGTTTGTCCATACATGACGTACAGTTTCCCGACGTAATACTGTCTCCTAAGAAGCAAACCTTTTTTCCTTCAATTTTCATTTTATTTTCCCCTTAAATCCCAACGGGCTTATCAGTGTGAAGCATCTCACGGTAAACGAGCCTCTCTTCAAGTCCGATTGCAGAGGAAAGGCAGGAAACAACCTGATTGGTAAATGCCTCGGTACCTATTGGAGTGTAATAATGAACGGTATCGGAATGGGCCTCCTCGGGAAGCCTTACCGAAACGGCGTGAAGGTCGTCAACCTCAAAGCCGTGCTTTTTCACTATCTCAACGGCAACTCTGTTATATTCCACAATATCACTGTTACGTCTTTTAGCATCCTCCGACATTCTCTCCTCCTGAACAGAGGTGGAGGTAGCAAAGATGAATTTAGCATTCGGGAAAAGCCTTTTGAGTCTTATACATACACGGTCGATATAATACGCGTAAATGTCAATCGGTGTTTGAACGTCCTCTCCGTAAAGGCGGAGATTATCCCAAAGCCCCGCATTCCAGTGAACTACGTCGTACTCCTCACCCTTCAAGCCGCACTGGGTTATCCAATACGGAAGGGTTCTTAAAACGTATGCGGCAAAGCGACAGTTTTCCGCAGGGAAATATACGTTAGCATATCCCTCAAGGGTCTCCTTAACGGATTTATCGTAGCCAATTCTTATAGAGTCTCCCAAAAGCAATATATTTTTCATAATTATCACCTTTTTATCAAAAATTCCGTTCAAATTTTATCACACAAGAAAAGAAAAAGCAAGTCTTTTTGACTTGCTTTTTAGACTTACGCGTTAAATTCTATAAGAATTACCATATTGTTTCCGATGGTCTTAACCTCGGGAGACCAGGAAAGAAGTCTCTTGGAGTCGATAACGTACCAACGAGCACCGTCAAGGTTGACCCCTTCAAGCTTTAATTCCTGCTCCATTCCCGAAATATTTGATATCATAAGAGCGCCCTTACCGTTTTTTACTGCGGCGGATACGTATATTCCATTGGTGTCACAGGTATTCTCAACCTCATTTTCAAGCTTACGCAGGAAGTTGAAGGCGGCAAAGGAATAATATGCGTGAAGTGTGGGCTTTGAGGTAAACGGGTCGAAAAAGGCGCAATAGCTTCCCTGAAGTCTGCCCGCATCGTACATTGCGGCAAGGGATATCGCAGGGCGTGACTGCATTGCAAGCATCATTGCAGCCGCCTCGGCAGAGTGATGTGCGGTACCTCTCTCGGTATGGAAGGGGTTCCACTCGTTGAGGTGTATTTCAATATCACCGTATCCGTATTCCGCAACGGTTTTACAGATATAATCGGCTTGCATACAGGTTGCCGCCGTATCGGCATAGCAATGCCAGGAGTAAAAATCAATGGGACAGTTATGCTCCTTGATATACTTCCAGAAGCCGTGAAAAAACTTTATGTAATGCATCTGCATCTCATAATCGGGACGGTTTTTATCAATCTCCTTATAGCCCGCCGAAACGCTGATGGATGCATAGCCGCCAACCTTGATATTCGGGAAGCGAGCCTTGAGACGCTTGGAGGTTATATCGTAAAGTATGTAATACTCCTCGGGAGTGCCGTTCCACAGCTGTGACACACGTCCGCCGTCATCGGGCTCAGCCCATATTTCCCAATACGTTATACCAAAGTGATAACCGTCTGCCCAGCCCTCGTTGTAGTGTGCAACTATATGCTCGCATATCTTCGCCCACTTTTCAAAATCACGTGGAGGTGATATCGTATAGGATTTTATCTCGGCGTTATTCTCAATCGTTACACCGAGTCTGTAATATGGCTCTATTCCATTCTCCACAAGAGCCTTGAGAAGCGCATCTGTAAAGGTAAAATCGTAGGATGCGGGGTCGTCAACGTCTGCGTCGAAATCTCTGAAAATGTTGGGAATATCAACAAACTTTCCTCCGCCGAAAACACCTCCGACGTCGTGGAGACGGGAATACGGAACACCTATTTCGGTAAGATAATGAAAATTACCCGAAATATTTTTTCCAAGTCCTCCTACGGGTGGTTGTCCAACTGCGTTCATAGGCTTGATTTTGCCAATCACGTGACTCGTATCAATCTTAATAACGGCCATATGATTTATCCTCCGTTATGCATCAAATTCTATCAAAATTACAGTATTGTTTCCGATGGTCTTAACCTCGGGAGACCAGGAAAGAAGTCTCTTGGAGTCTATAACGTACCAGCGAGAGCCGTCAAGGTTAATTCCTTCAAGCTTTAGTTCCTGCTCCGCCTTTGATATGTTCGAAATCATCAAAGCACCCTTGCCATCCTTAACCGCCGCAACCGCATAAACGCCGTTTGTGTCGCACTCAAGCACAACTTGATTTTCAAGCTTGCGCAGGAAATTAAAGGCGGCAAAGGAATAATATGCGTGAAGTGTGGGCTTATTCGTAAAGGGGTCAAAAAATGCGCCGTAGGTTCCCGAATTTAACCTCGCATCGTAAATCATAAGCATTTGCATCTGAGGCTTGTTCTGCATTGCAAGCATCATTGATGCAACCTCCGCACCGTGATGTGCGGTGCCTCTCTCGGTATGGAAGGGATTCCACTCGTTGAGATGGGTCTCAATATGTCCGTAGCCGTATTCCGTAAGGCACTTATGAATATAGTCTGCCTGAAGAAGAGCGCTCGCAGTATCGGCGTAGGTATGCCACGAATAGAAGTCAATGGGCGCACCCGTTTCCTTGATATGCTTCCAGAAGCCGTGGAAAAAGTCAATGTAATAAAGAAGCTGTTCACAGTCTGGGCGACGAGTTACGTCCATATAGCCTGCATCAAGGCAAATTGAAGCGTAGCCGCCAACCTTTATATATGGAAATCTCGCCTTGAGTCTCTTTGCGGTGACCTCGTAAAGCTTATAGTATTCCTCTGCCTTACCGTTCCACATAGCCGACTGTCTTGCACCGTCATCGGGCTCATTCCATATTTCCCAATACTCGATATTCATATGATAGCCGTCTGCCCAGCCCTCGTTGTAATGTGCAACTATATGCTCGCATATCTTCGCCCACTTCTCAGGGTCGGACGGAGGATTGATGCGGTATATCTTTATCTCCGCATTGTTCTCAATGGTAACGCCAAGTCTGTAATAGGGCTTGAGACCGTTCTCTATCATAGCGGTTAAAAGAGCGTCGGTAAAGGTAAAATCGTAGGATGCGGGGTCGTCAACGTCCGCTTCGAAATCCCTGAAGATATTCGGAATATCAACGTACCTTCCGCCGCCGAAAACACCTCCAACGTCGTGGAGACGGGAATACGGAACACCTATTTCGGTAAGGTAATGAAAATTACCCGAAATATTTTTTCCAAGTCCTCCTACGGGCGGTTGTCCAACTGCGTTCATAGGCTTGATTTTGCCTATCTGCTTTTGAGTGTTTATTTTAACAGTAGCCATAATACTTCCTCTATTATCAATTTTTTACCCATTTGGGCTTCATCAAGGTCATTGTAGCACATTCATCCGTCATTGTAAACCCTTCTTTTAACGAAATAAATTCGTAAAGGCAAAAAAGTCCCCTTCATCTTGATTGGATAAAGAGGACTGTTGTTACGATTGCTTTAACCGATAAGCTTGTTCATCAAATCGGTCATAAGAGCGTCACGCTTGACGTAATAAACGTACCGCTCGGGAAGGGCGTCGGGGTATTCCTCATAGAGATTATCGTAGGTGGGCATCGGAGTGGGGATAATTCTTGAGTCCATAAACCTGTCAGAGTCGTTGAGAAGCCAGGCAACCGCAACTACGTCCCAGATAACACGGGTCCACGCAGTACCGCTCGCATACCTCTCTGCCGTCTCAACGGTATAGTCTGCAAGGTGGTCGGCAAGCGGACTCTTGCCCTTGAGCCAGTATTCAATTTCGGGCTTTGACAGAGCAAAGGCGCTCACGACACCCTTGCAGGGAAGATGAACGAAGGGCACACCGCTACCCATTACCACTCTTGCGGCGGCTATATCCTGATACATATTAAACTCTCTCGTGTCACGGTAATGGAGAGCGTGACCGCCAAGCCATACGACGACGGTATTTTCCGCAACCTCGGGATTTAAAAGTATTGCCGAGGCGATATTGGTTATAGCGCCGATAGCCACGACGTAAAGGGGATTTTCGGGAGAATAGTCCTTCACCCTTTCGGCAAGGTCGCGCGCCGCAGCGGATACAACGGGAGTCTGCTCGTTTTCAAGAAACGTCTCCGAGCCACGAAAAACCTCTACCCTCTCGTCAAGAAGGGCGAGAAGCTTTATAATTTCGTCATAGCTTTTCTCCATTCCGTCACCCGCGCTTTTTGAAATTGAGTTGAGAAACGGAGCGGCGTATAACGCCTTACAGCAAAGCTTTTCCTTCGACCTTAAAAGATAGGCAATTGCAAACTGGTCGTCAACCTCGTTATAAGCATCCGTATCAAGCACCACGTCAACCTTGCCGACGGGTACGGATAAATTCTCAAGTCTCTGTTCAAGCGTCATTTTTATTCTCCTTTTTCAAGTCGTTCATAAACCTCGGTAAACTCGGGGATTGACGGAGCGGCGCCCATTCGCGAGACCGCAATTGCCGATGCCATCGAGGCTGTTTTAAGCACCGTCGGAATATCCTTGCCCCGTGAAAGCTCTGCTACGAAATAGCCCGTAAAGGTATCACCTGCCGCCGTTGTATCCACAGCCTCAGCCTTGAAGATTGGCTGATAATACTTCTCCTTGCCATCCGAGAAAACACAGCCGTCAGCTCCGAGAGTGAGCATCACCTTAAGCTTTGGATATTTTGAGCAAAGATAACCGATACACTCGTCGGGAGTATCAAGTCCCGTGATTGCCCTTGCCTCAACCTCGTTAAGTATAAGGTATTCAAGCATATTAAAGTCAATTTTATAAATCGTCTCGTTTATGGGCGAGGGATTGAGGATAACCGACATTCCCATCTCATACGCCCTCTCGACGATATATTCAACCTGACTTATTTCATTCTGCAAAAGGAGTATATCTCCCCTCTCAAAGCGCTCAAGCACCGAGTCAACGTAGTCACGTGTAACCGCAGCGTTTGAGCCTGCGTATAAGAAAATAGAGTTTTCTCCCTTTGCGCTTACCTGAATTATTGCGTGTCCGTTTTTTGAGTCAACGCGTTTAATAAGAGAGGTGTTGACACCGCTTTCCGACATAACGTCAAGAAGCATATCACCATCAAAACCTATACAGCCCGCGTGATAAATCTCAGCGCCCGCTCTTGCGGTGGCAATAGACTGATTGAGTCCCTTGCCTCCCGAAAAGACCTCAAGCTTATCTCCCATCTCGGTCTCACCGACCTCAACTATATGGTCAAGCGAGTAAACGTAATCTATATTGCACGAGCCAAAATTAAGTATTTTCATATCTTCTCCATATCCTCAAGCCGTACTTTGCCATAAAGTAATTAAATTATACCACGGTTAGTATCAAATTGCAACCTTTCAGCAAACAATCAGAGCTTCTTATTCGCAAATGCAAGCATCCACGATATAATTTAACCGATACGGAGGAGCGCTGTAAGGGTATTTAAGCCGAAGGGAACCGAACACTTAACGCCGAGGAAAGCGCTTTTTGGTTTAAATATCCCTTTGTCGCTTGAAATACGCAAAGTAATCCTTCGCTTCGCAGGAATATTTATCCTCAAAAATCATCTTTCCTCGGTTCGAG
>JAFSID010000032.1 GCA_017439965.1 Clostridia bacterium
AGAACTACGGGCTCGGGCTCTTCTGCTGCTACAACGGTAACAACGAAGGGCTCTTCGTAATCGTAGTACTTAAGAACGATTTCATACTCACCTGCTTCGGTGAATGCATCGTAGATAAGCTCGAAGCCTTCGGTGAGGTATTCCTCTTCACCGTCGGAGTAAAGAACGTAAAGCTCAAGACCCTCGGTGTCAAGCTCCTCGCCTACAACGTATTCGGTCTTTGTGGGAGGAGTCATAATGAATGCGGAATCAATTGAACGAACGGTTACGGTGTAGGTTGATGCAAAGCCGTCATAAAGAACGATAACCTCTACCTCACCCGTTGCAGAAAGGTCTGCACTTACGTCGTATCTGCCTGCATCAGTGATAATCTCAGTTGAGCCGTCAGCATAGGTTACGGTAAGCTCAAGGCCTGTGGTATCAAGCTCCTCACCAAGCATATATAAGGTCTTGGTTGCGGGAGTAGAAATAGTAACGTCGGTAATTTCCTTACCTGTAACGGTGAGAACAAAGCCCGAGATGGTCTTTCCGCCGTAGGAAATGCTCATCTTGGTACCCTTGGTCATAACCTCAGCCTCGTAAACTGCCTCAATCTTGTCAAGGCCGAGAACCTCGGTATAACCGTTATTGTAGATAGCCTTAATGGTAAGACCTGTAAGGTCTACGGGGTCACCCTCCATATAGCCGCCTGCAAGCTCCTTGTCAGGCCAGGTGTTGATTGCAAGAGACTCAAGAGCAACAGCCTCAACGGTAATGTCGAAGGATGCTTCTTTGCCACCGTAGGTAACGGTAACGGAGGTCATATCGAGAGTTGCAACGGTAGCGCTTACAGTGTACTTGTCAATAGCAATCTCGTCACCGCTTTCAAGAACTGCAACAACCTCAAGACCGGTAAGGTCGATGGTATCGCCATCGAAATAAGCGGTCTTATCGGGAGCGGTCTTAACAGCGATGTGGTCAAGACCTACTGCAACGTCAGCGGTGGTTTCATAGCCACGGTACTTAAGAGTTACGGTGTAGGTGCCAGACTCAGCGCCAAAGCCCTCGGGAACAACAAGCTCTTCGGCAAAGTTAACTGCCGCGGACTCGGTGTTATCGGAGTAAAGCTCATAAACTGCGAAATCAGTTACAGAGGGAGTAGCTCCGATGGAGTAGATTACGTCGGACTCAGCACGGATGCCGGTAAGAGTGTTCACACGCTCGCCGTCGCCCGTTGCAAGACCGTTCATATTAGCTGCCGTATCAAAGAAGCCGATGTAGAAGAGACGGAAGTAGATATAGCGGTTTGCGGTTGCTGCGGTATTGTAATCATTGGGGGTGTAAGGAATATTGGAATAAGGTCTGATTGCGAACTTTGTAACGGTCTTGCCGTCAAGCTCGGGATACTCGTCAAGAAGGTTAACGGTAAATGCGTTGGGAGTGTAAAGCTGACCGTTCTTACCGTAGCCAAGCCAGGGTCTTTCTACGGTATAAGGCTCATCCTCGCCCTCAACGTATACGTCAACTGCCATTACGGCATCCTTAACGAGAGAGCTGTTCATATTAAGGCACTCGTTGTTAAAGTCGATGGAAAGCCAAGGGCTGTCGTTAACAACGAAGTAGTTTTTGGGAAGGAACTCATATCTGTAAGAAACCTCAGAGAGCTTCTGGTTATAAGGAATAAATGAGGTTACGTTCTTTTCACCCTTTTCCCATGTACCGGGGAAGTTTGCCCAATAGCCTGCTTTGAATTCGGTTCCGATAACAACGTCATACTTGCTCTGTGCAACTGAGCCGAATACGGGGTTGGAAACGGGAACCTCAAAGAGTATGTATGCAGAAGCAAGAGAGGTCTCTGTTGCCGCATAACGAACGTATACGGTACCCTCGCTTACGGGAAGCTTGGTAGCACCTGACTCAAGAGCAACGATGTCACCTGTGTTGATACGGTACTCGTAGGACTTCTCGGGATCAAAGCCCGTGATGGCATATGCATTGAGATAGCTGGTGGTATCGGTATCAAGCTCGAGCTTAAGCTCCTTGGGAGCCTTGGGAGCCTGCATAAGTACACGGCACTTATCGGGATCGTTATACTCTGCATCCTCCTTGCCCTCTACTGCATAGACGGGAAGGTCGAATACGGGATATCTGTTAGCGTTGGTAATTGTTTCGGGAGCAACCATATCGTATACGGGCCAATACTGGATAGCCGTAACGTAACCCGTCGCATCCTCGGGAATTACGTTAGCGGTAGCAAATTCGATGGTTGTATAGCCAACCTGGAAATAGTTTGCGTATACGTCATAGTAGGGAACGGTATCACCTGCAACGTGAATACGAAGTCTTGCGGTGATCTGAGAGTTTCCGAGGGGGCTGGAAGCACCGAAGCCCGAACGTATACGGGGCATATAGAAGTCGGATACTGCGATAACCTCGTCGTCTGCCATCGCATACTGATATGCAAAATCAAGACGCGATGCGTAGGTTGCAGTCCAATGGGTTGCGTGACGTACGGAAAGAACGTTATCAATGGTATACTTATCGCCGTAAATCTGAGCAAGTCTGTCGGTCCATGTACCCTGGAGGAAGCCGTTTGTAGTTCTGGACGGATTACCCCAAGCGATAGAGCCGTAGTGCTCACCCTTGATAAGAACATACTGAGGCTGACCGCCGAGATAACCGTCAGCACCTGCAATTCTTACTGCCCAAACACCTGCGGTAAGGCCTGAAATTTCAGTTGCGCCAGCCTCAACTGCGGTCCATACGCCGTCGTTGATATTAACAACTCTGTACTCGTAGGAGGTGTTAGCATCAAGACCTGTGATAACGCCGTCAACGAGCTCAAGACCCGTAACGGTGGGCTGCTTACCCTTGATTTCAACGGTTGCATATTCAACACCGTCGAGATAGGTGCCGTAAGCAAGAGCCTTAATGTAATAGGTTCCTATATCTTCAACAACAAAGCTTAAAGAGCCTGCGGGAATTGCATTCCATATCTCTGTATCGGTAGAGATAGCATATGGAATACTATCGTTAAGTCCCTTGATAACGTATCCGTCAGCGGCAACGTCTACGGTAACGGTAGGAGCGGGTGCGGGAACCTTAATGTTATATTCACGAATGTAGATGAAGGGGAAGTTTGCTCTGCCCTGCCATGCTGTGGTACCGTCGTCCTTAAAGCCATCCTGAATGGACGCACCGGCGGGAGCGGGCCAGAGAGGCCAAACCTGAAGAGCGGTAACGTAAGCGTCGGGATCGTCAATGGTTGTAAAGTCGATCTTGCTGTACGTATTCTGGTTCCAGTTAGCTACAATATCGTAGTAGGGCTGTGCGCCGTTGGTAACGTATACACGAACGGTGCAGAGGTTTCCGTTATAGCTGACACCCTCGTAAATGTTATTTCCGATGTAACCCGTACAAGAGAAGGAAACAACCATATTAGCGAGGTCGGAAAGCTTAATAATCTGGTCATCGTTCATTGCGTAGGTGGTATCAATTGCAGCGAGCTGCTTGAACGCCGCCTCGGTCTCTTCAGACATTACCCAGCTACCGAGCTGAAGCTTTGCGCTCGTCGCAGATGCGGTGTGAGGACCTACGGACTGCTGAGTGGAGCTCCAGTAGCCCTTGTTAAAGGGACGGGCTGCGGTGCTGAAATCAACAGACTTGTTGCCATCCTCGCCAACCTTAAGAACGCTTTCCTGCTTAGCGGGTATGGGGTTAACGAGAATATACTCGGGAGCACTTGCAACGAGGCTTCCGCTACCCTTAACGCGAACTGCGTAAAGAGCGGTTGCAAGGTCAACAATCTCGGTTGCACCTGCAGGAGCATCGTTCCATTCGGAGATTCCGAAGTAATCTGCCTTAGCGTACTCGTAGGTAACGCTTGCGTCAAGCCCCTTAATAGCGGTGCCCTCGGTGTAGATATCACCTACAAAGTCAGCAGCGCCTTCAATGGAGATAGTAACGATATCGGAATCAATATAGCCTGCGTCAACGCGCTTTACGTAATAGGTGCCCAAATCAACCTTATACTCGGTAATACCGTTCACGGTTGTCCAGTCAACCTTATCAGTGGAAATTGCGTACGTACCGTTGGGGGTAAAGCCTATGATAGCATACTTATCGCCCGAAGCCTGAGCGTTGAGCACGGGAGTCTCGTTCTTAGCAATCTCATAGGTATTGATAGTGCGGAGCATCTGGTAGCCCTGCACGTTACCCTGCTTTGCAAGAGTTGCGGTAGAGGAGAACTCGTAGAAGAAGATAATATCAATTCTGGTAACGTAGCCATCTGCCTCTTTACCTATATAGGTATTACGTTCAAGCATATTGATACCCTGCTGATTCCAGGGCTGAACGATCGTAACAGCGGGCTCGTCGCTACCGTTGGTGTAAAGCTTAAGAGCGTAGCTTGCGTCCTCAAGGCTCGTTACGGGGAAGTTGTAGTAGGTAAGGAAGGTGTGGAGACCGTACTTATCTACGTCGAACTGCTCCTCAAGAGTGGGAGCGTAGGTGAATCTTACTACGTTCTTCTGATAGTAGTCAGCATACTCCTTAGCGCCTGAAATAGCGTAAGCAAAGCCATATGCGGCAGACGCTGAGGGCTGTGCATAGGTGCCGTCAAACGCACCGTACCAGTAAACGGAAGCAAGGTTCTTTGCGGTCGTATCGGAGTTATAGGGAACGCCCGTAGGAGCAGTCCACATACCGTTGATAGCACCGTCGAATGCCTTAACTTTGCCGTTGTCACCCGTAATCTTGTCATCCCACTCGCACTCCTGAACGGAGAAGCCGGGCTGAGTAGCCTTGGGAACAACGACGAATGCGGAGGGGCTGTCGGTGTATTCACCGCTACCTACAACGTATACTTCGTATACACCGCCCACGAGGTTTGCAATTTCGGTAACGCCGGTTACCTCAACAAATGCCTCGGGGAGAGAGTGTGTGGGAGCATACTTATAGGTAAGGGATGCGTCAAGACCTGTAATCTTACCGTCGTGAGCATCTGCCTCGGTACCGTCCCAGGTATCAATAACACCCTCAAGCTCGGGAGTCTCAAGAGTCTTGTTGAGGTCGAAGTGCTTTACAAGGAAGTAAAACTCTGTACCCTTGATTTCCGCAACTGCCTCATTAGCCTCAGTGTTGGGGTCGTCCTCAACTGCGGGAGTCTTAACAAGGGATGGGTGAAGATTGAAGAATGCGGGGTCGGGATAGAGTTCGTAGGTGATGGAAGCAAGCTTGGGGTTGCCCTCAAGAGCCTCAATAGCATCTGCGATATCCTTATCAGTAACCTCACGGTTTTCACAGTGAACAACCGCGTCGTTACCCTGAATCCACCAGGGATAGTTACGTACGATGGTCTGTCCGTCGTCCATCGTAAGAGTGATGGTGTAGTAGGAGCCTACAACGTGGGTGAGAAGTCCACCGTTAGCGAGACGGCGGTTGAACTGAATCTCGTTGTAATCCTTGATATTTACCTGTTCCTCTGTGGGAATGTGGTAGATAGCGACCGTGTCGGAAAGTGTTCCGAGCTTGGAAGAACGGTCGGTGAAGCCTGTTGATGATTCAACGTAGTTGAGCGTGTTGGAAGAGCAATAAGCACTGCTGATAATTTGCCAACCACCAGCTTCGGAATTTGCCGCATCATACGCAACGGGCTTCTGAGTGAAGTCGTATGACTTTGCGGTTGCCGTAAGCGCTACTGCACATACAATAACGGACAATACTGTAAGTACTGTGAGCACACGGCGAAGAGTAGTTTTTGCCATGTCTTTTCCTCCTTAAAAAATTTAGTGATATAGGGAATTATCCCATTTTCGCTAATATACATTATAAACAATATTTTCAGGTTTGTCAACGAAGAATTGTATACAATATAATCAAAAATGTGATTGAAAATTTTTTTGTAGGTGCTTTTTCACACTTTTTATACACCTAATTTGTGCAACCTTCACATAAGTCAAAAACGATATAAAATCGGGACAATTTATACAAGCTTTGGACAAACGCTTTTATTAAAAAACAGTAAATTGTTAAAACAAAAAAACAAAGCTATCGTCTCACAACATTAAAGAAAACCTCCCGTTTTTTCGGGAGGCTTTACGATTAGCTATACAGCTCTTATTTGCGAAGAGATTCGGGAGATTCGGAAGCGTGAATGCAAATGGGAGTGTCTGCGGGAGCCTTCTTACAAGCCCACGCGCCTGCATTCTTTATGATTCTCGTTACGTATTCGTTGTTAAGTGAGGGGAAGGTCTCGTGACCGGGCTGGAAATAGAATATTTTGCCAAGGCCTCTTGTAAAGGTACAGCCCGAGCGGAATAGCTCACCGCCTGCAAACCAGCCCATAAACACTATCTCATCGGGAGTGGGAATGTCAAAATACTCGCCGTACATTTCCTCGCTCTCAAGCTCGAAGCTTTCGGGAATACCCTGAGCAATAGGATGAGAGGGCGCGGTTACCCAGATACGCTCACGGTCATCGTCTCTCCAACGGAGAGTACAAGCAGTACCCATAAGTCTCTTAAAGGGCTTTGAGAGATGTGCGGAATGAAGCGCGATAAAGCCACAGCCTCCGAGAACTGCATTCTGTACCCTTTCGGCAACAGCATCGGGAACAAGGTGATGCTTAACGTGTCCCCACCAGCAAATAAGATCAGCGCTCTTAACGAGCTCCTCGGTAAAGACCTCCTCAACGGTCTCAACGGTTGCGATAACCACCTCGTGACCGTCCTCGGTAAACATCTCGGCAATTCTGCCGTGAATACCGTTGGGATATATAGCCTTTACCGCAGGCTCGGAATCGTGAAATCCTTCGTTATAGATAAGTACCTTCATAATAAAAACCTCCTGTTTATATCTTTGATTTCATTTTAACACAGCAATCACACAAAGATATATACATAAATTGTTTAAAAATAACATTTTTTTGATTTATAACTCGCTTTTTCCGTTTAAAAGCTATAAATTATGTAAAAAACTTGCTCTAAAAAATTCACCCTATAATGAATGTAGGATGTCGAAAAGGCAAAAAGCCTTTTCGAAGCTGATATATCAGCCTCCCAAAAAGCAAATTGCTTTTTGGACTACATTCATTTGAACGAAAATCGACAGTTTTCTCAAAGAAAACTGTTAGCAAATCAAAGATTTGCTGTCGAAATTCTTGAATTTCGACTTTCGATTATCGTTATACCGAAATACAGGGTGAATAATATTGAGTCGTCATATGTTTTAGCTTATTCAATTAACCGATTAACCACGTCAGCAGTACCATTTTCTGCAAGCCTTGATGCAGAGCTCCTCGATATAGTCGCGTCTTGCAAGCGTCTTTATCCATTTTTCAGGGATATCCGTATATCCCCATACGGCACCTGCCATACCGCCTGCGATTGCGCCGACCGTATCGGTATCCTCACCGAGATTGACGGCACGAAGCACGCACTCCTTATAATTTTTAGAGTTGAGCAGACACCATATTGACGCCTCAAGAGTATCAACGACGTATCCGCTGCTCTTGATCTCGCTTATCGGAAGCTTTGCAAAATCAAGCTCGAAGAGTCTTGAAAAATGCTCAAGCTCCTCACGTCCCAAGTAATAACGCTCTGCCTCTGCAAGTCCGCGGTATACCGCCTCGACCGAGCGGTCGTCAAGGATGCTCCACACGACGTGGGCGTATATTCCGCAAGCAATAAGCGAGCGCTCGTGAGCGTGGGTCATTCTTGATGCGTTGTGAATTATCTGAATTGGGTCCTCACACCTTTTGTAGTAGGTGTAAAGGATGAACGGAAGTATTCTCATAAGAGAGCCGTTACCGTTGTCCCACTCGCTGTCCTGACCGCATTCGATGGCGGAAAGGTGCTCGCCTGCGTATAAAAGTATTGATTTGCGACAGCTTGCTCCGACGTCGAAAACGTCACCGTCGGGAGTGAATTTTCCATCCCCGAGCCACGCGCAGAAATTGTCCATTATCCCGTTATAGTCAAGGCGTCCGTTTGCAAGGCTTTCGAGTGCCGCAAGGGTCATACTCGTGTCGTCCGACCAATAGCCCGCAGGCACGTTATAGGTACCGAAGCCCTCCATATCTATAACCGACTTTATGTCAAGCTCGTCTCTCGTACAAAACTCTACGGGTACGCCAAGCGCATCCGCAACCGCGTGACCGAAAATCACACCCTTTATTGTGTTAAGCATATTTATTCAACTCCCATTTCGTGAAGCTTTTTCCAAATTAAATCAGCCCAGTTAAGATGACCTCCGTCACCTACGACGAGCGCGCATCTGTCCGGCACGCCTGCCACATCGTATATAAGCGATATTTTTTCGTATGCCTTGTTGACTCCGTGTATCGGGAATATAGGGTCCTCCTTGCCTGCGGCAACGACAAGATGACGGGGTGCGATAAGCCCTGCAAGGTCCCCCATTTCAAACCATTTTCTGATTGACGGAATATGATTGCAAATGCAATGAGGCATTGCGGCAATAGAGTCCTCGTAAAGACATACCGCGCAAGAGGGCGCCGCATACTCGATTCGCTCGTCAATACAAACAAGATAATAGGTTGCAGTACCGCCACCCGAATTACCCGTGCAGACGATTCCGTTCATATCTACCTTCGGAAATGCCTTTTCAACGGCGTCAAGTATCCTCATAGCGTCCCATACCCTCTCGCCAATAACGGTACGCCCCATAAGTATCGCCATCTTTGAAGCCTCGTCACAGCTTGTGCCTCTACCCTCAAGACTTGACTCACCGAAGTTGCGCGCCTCAATAACGAGCGCGCATCTTCCCTCTTTTATCGAACGGGGCGCCATTGCTCTGTGATGCCAGGAGGATATAGACTTTTCGTCATCCTCGTTTTTAGGGCTTCCGAGGGCTATATGCATACCTGCACCGTGACCGCTCAAACAGACAGTCAAGGGATATTTTTCCTTATCTCCCCGAGGTATGAGAAGATGGCAGGGTACGTGATAGCCTCTTTCGGTCTCAACCGTAAATCTGTATTCGGTGTGAGTGTCGAAATCCTTTTCGTATTCTATTTCAGCCTCTCCGTCACACCTCTCAAGCGGTAAGCCTAAAAGCTCCTCAAGCTTGGCACGGGCTTTTGCTTTCCATTCTTCAAGAGAGTCTCCTGTTTCGTAGGATAACAGCGGACGGTGATTTTTCAGCGTTTCGTATTCGAATTCGTGACTGTTAACGGTTTTCATTTTTCAACCTCATTTTGCTTAGATGATTTTTATTATAGCACAACGAAGTTAACTTTTCAACACGTTAACAAAGAAACAGAATTTATTTTTACAGCAAAATACGATTGACACACGAAAAATAAAGATGTAAAATATAGACAATATAAGAAAGTCAAGAGGAAAAGAAATGAAAATACTTGAAAAGGTGCTATGCCGAAAGAAAAACAGTCCCGAGGTAAGAAGGACGATTGAAGAGTTTTACAAGGCGTTGAATTTTCCGAGCGTTCACGACAAGGAATTTTACAAGGCGCTTGACGAGGTAAGGATATCACCGAAAACCAACGTCAAAAGCTACGACGTTGACTCAACCGACGGAAGACGGAACCTGCTATCCTTTTTGTATATGTGCAAGGCACTTCGTGAAAGGTATGCCGAAAGGGGTATTCCCGAGGAAATCCTATACAAGACGCTCAGTGACCTTGTAATATGGACTAACACCTGGACCGACCTCAAGGGCGGTCTTTATCTCGGCGAGCTTTGGTGGTTATCACTTCACCTCGATATGCAGCTTTTCCGCTTGGGCAGACTTCAATTCGGCTTTGGAAAATGTCTTTACGACCTTCCTCAGTACAAGCTCAAAAAGGATGACCCCGTAATCGACGTACACATTCCCGAGGGCGAGCCGTTGACTCCCGAGGAATGTGACAAATCCTTTGCCCAGGCAAGAGAGTTTTTCAAGAAGTATTTTCCCGAATTCAAGTACGAGTATTTTACCTGTCATTCCTGGCTTCTTGATGACACTCTCGACGAGCTTCTTCCCGAGACGAGCAACGTCATAAAATTCAAGGCAAGGTTTGACAGAGTACACAGCGAAAAGGAAAATATGCTTCTCCGCTACATCTTCAAATGGAACGTCAACGAAACGAATTTAAGACACGCATATCCGATATCCGACTTTGCAGCCGAGGTCAAAAGGCGTGTTTTATCAGGCAAGGATTTCAACATAACCTACGGTATTCTCAAATAAATTCAAAGCCCGAAGCGGACTGCTTCGGGCTTTAAGCTTATAGCTGTTCGGTATATTTCAGCGCAAGACGTGTAACCGCGTCAAAGTCGCCGTCGGCAACAGCCGTCTTATTGACGATGCCGGTAGCAACTCCGAAGCCACAAGCACCTGCGTTCATATAATCCTTCATATTATTCTCGTCAATTCCTCCTACCGCAAGGAGTCTTATATGCGAAAGGGGTGCCTTCAGTGCCTTAATATACGACGGTCCCATAAAATTGACGGGAAAGACCTTAACGAAATCGGCGCCGTAGCGATGCGCGGTCTCAACCTCGGTAGGCGTAAGCGCCCCGGGAATCGACACAAGACCAAGCTCAACCGTTTTTTTAATAACGCTCTCGCAGGTATCGGGAGAGATGATAAAGCGACCTCCCGCCTTAGCCGTCAGCTCGACCTGCTTTTCGCTAAGTACAGTACCCGCGCCTACCGACATACGCCCCTCAAAGTGTTTTGAGAGCATCTCGATATACGATGCGGTCTCCTCGTCGGACACCTTGCCCGATGCATCGTAGGTACACTCGATAAGCCTGATACCTCCCTTATACATTGCCTCCGCAAGAGGTATAAGCTTATCTTTCGCAACCCCTCTTACTATAACGATTATTTTATTTTCTTCAATTTTGCAAATTGTATTTTCTCTCATTATTCTATCCCCCACAAGTATTCAAGACTCTTTTTAAAGTGAGCGCGTTCCTCGGGATCATTCCCGTCAACAGCACTGCTTTGGCAAATTCTGTCATAATAAAGCCTGAAGGCTTCATCGTTTCTTTTAACTCCCATACTCTCAACGCTTGAGGGCATATTATACCTTTCCATAAGCGAGAGAATAAAGTCGTTATCCTTTTCCTGTCCGTTGAAATGATTCTGCATAAGCAGACCGACGCCGACGATTTCTCCGTGAAGATAGGGCTTTGTCTCGGACGGGAACAAAAATCGGGTCGAGTCGTAAAACTTATGTGCAATTGCCGTCTGGTTGGAGCCTCTGGCAATACCGCTTATAACTCCCGTTACGGCAATGGATGCGAAGATTGCACGCTCGTAAGCCTCGCTTACCTCTCCCCTCTCAATATCCTCAAGGCATTGAGGCATAAGACCCGTCAGTATTTCAAAGGTACGGCTTGCCATAAGATAAGCATAGTCAAGACCGAGAGGATACTCCTCGTCGTCCGTTGAATAGCGTTGACGAAGCTCAATATACTTGGCAATAGCGTCAAAGACGCCCGCAAGAAAGAGACGGGGTGGCTGAGTGGAAATTATCTCGGTATCGGCAAGCACGGAATCCACCTCGGTTTTGAAATGAGCCGTGCCGACGTTTTTGCCCTCAGCGGTATAGCAAACGCTCAAGGGCGTATAGCAGGCACAGGTTGCACTCGAGGTAGGTATATTGATAACGGGCAGGTATCCCGTTTTTGCTGTAAGCTTTGCAAGGTCACAGATTACTCCTCCGCCGACACCGACGATGGAGTTATAGCCTTTTTCTTTACAAAGCTCAACGAAGCGCTCTGCATCCTCCTTGGTGCAGGTTCCCGTATGAGTGATAATTTCATATTTATTGCAGTTTGCTTCAAGTATTGGCGTCAAGAAGTCAAGTGTTTTTGACAGAGCCGTTTTACCGCCGATAACGAGCGGTGACGAGCCAAGTCTCAAAAGCTCCTCTCCGAGTCTTGAGATTGCACCTTTTCCTTGTATATACCTTCCACATCCTATGCGGAAGGACTCTTCTCTGATTGGCATAACATACTCTCCTTAACGATTGACATATTATAATATTAATGCTATAATGACGATATGTAAATATGATTAATTGACTAAAATTTCAGATTTATTGCGGAGAGTAATATGATTTTCAACGCTTATCAGAATTCAACCGACGGTCTTTTCGGAGTATCAACGGTCAGTGCGGGACACATATTCGCACATCAGGGAAGAACGATTTCAAGACCTACGGGCAGAAAGGATTGGCTACTCTTTTACGTTGCAAAGGGTAGTGAGCTTTTCACCTTTAATTCAAAAGTAAGAGCAAGCGCAGGGTCATTCGTTATTTATCGTCCCGATGAAAAGCAAATGCATATTCACGACGAGGATATAAACGGAGAATTTTTCTACGTTCATTTTACCGCGCCCAACGGCTTTTCACCGCTTTCCTTTGAGACCTCACGGGTATACAATACCGAGCCGTCGTCGGAAATACGAGAGCTTTTCGAGGAGGTCATAAACGAGCTTCACCTTAAAAGAGCATCCTACGAAAAGCTATGCGTTTCAAAGCTTTTCTGCATACTCTCCCTTCTTGAGCGCGAAAGCTCCAAAAAAAACGAGCTGGAAAAGAAATACACCGACAAGATATCCTTCGTATTACACAAGATGAACACGGAATACGATAAAAACGAAAGCCTTGACGGATACGCAGCCCTCTGCAATATGAGTAAATTTCACTTCTTAAGAGTGTTCAAGGATATCACGGGACAATCACCGCTTGAATACCGCAACGGTATAAGGCTTGAGCACGCAAGACAGCTTCTTGAAAGCACTAACGCATCGGTCTCAGAGATTTCCGAAAGGCTTGGATACAGCTCGCAGAATTATTTTTGTGACGCCTTCAAGCGACACTTTAAATTTACTCCATCTCAATACAGAAAGCAAAAAAATAACGGATAGCTTTTACGCTATCCGTGTTTTTTAAAGGGTATTTGCGACCTCACGTATTATCCTTACCGTCTGCTCTGTGCAAAGGTCAATTGCAAGCTCACCAAGGTGAAGTCCATCCTCGCACATACACTCGTTGCGATGAGGATATACGACAGAGTAAAGGTCGTTGATAATTATCCCCTTCTCCTGAAGCACGGGTACGATAAGAGCATTATATTCCGCAATACGCTCGTTTGAATGTCCTGCAATAGGCTCTCTTACGGGAGTTGTGGTTGCGAAAATCACCTTTTTGCCGAGCTTTAAGAGTTGATTGGCAATTCTCGTCATATTCTCAAGATATTCCTCCTTGGAGGTGAACACGCCGTCACCGAGGTCATTGACATCCCATAAGCCATTATTCCAATGAATAATATCGCTGTCCTTCATTCTCGGCACCCATTCATAAGAAACGTATCTTAACGTATACTTTGAAAATCTTCCGTTGTCGTTAGGCTGCCAGGTTTCAAACTCATTTTTCAACACCTCAGGCACCTTTGTTCCGTAGCCTATCATTCTTATAGAGTCACCAATAAGTGTCAATTTTTTCATATTGAAAATCTCCATTTGTTTTATTTTTTACAATTATAGCATAATATTGACACCAATTCAATATTATTTTCACCATTTAAAATAGGCTGCAGAAAACCTGCAGCCTATTCAAATTACAATATGACCTTCTTTTTGGTTTCCGCGGACTCAACCTCCGCAAGTGCGATTCTTACAGACTCCTTAACCGAGCGAGGAGAGGTAATTTCCGATTCCACGCCCTCCGTGATACATCTCAGAAACTCTCTCATTTCAAGAACGTGACTATCCTCGCCTGTAATATCCGGAGTTATTATTTCATCGTCGGTATAAACGGTTATACCGTCACTGCGCATCTTAACGCAAGCCTTTTCAAAGCAAATCAAGGCACTTGCACTGAACGGTATTTTCTGAGGAAGTGACCAGTCACCGCGTGTAAGAATAACGGCACCGCCGGCCATTTCATACTGACTGAATACACTCTCACGCTTGACCTTCTTCTCGGTCATAACCGAACGTACGGTTTCGGGAATGCCGAAGAGATAGTTTACGAGGTCAACGTCGTGAATGTGCATATCAATTACGCATCCGCCGCTCAGCTCGGGATCGAGTATCCAGTTGTTCCAGGTCCACATGGGAGTCTGTGAATAACGCTGAAATTCGGCACGGTATACCTCGCCGTAAATTCCCGACTCAATATATCCCTTAACCGTCTGAACTGTTTTCTGAAAGCGTGCGCACTGACCTATCATCAGGAATGCGCCCGATTTTTCAGAGGCGTCAATCATATTCTGACACTGCTCGAGATTTAAAGCCATAGGCTTTTCGGAAAAGGTATGTACGCCTCTGTCAAGTGCGTATACCGCAACCTCCTCGTGAAGATAGGTCGGCAGGGCGGTTACGACGAAATCGGGCTTCTCAACGTCAATAAGCTCCTTATAGTCATCGTAGAAATTAACGTTCGTTATATCAACGCCCGAAACGTCTGCCGTTCCTAAATTAAGGCTTACACTCTTCTTAAAATTCTCAGCGGTCGTTCCGCATATAGCACAAAGGGAAAGGTCTCCTCTTTCCTTGTTGATTGCTTCAAGATTGGATAAATGTACGCGTCCAAGTCCGCCGAAGCCGATTATCGCATATCTCAACATAGGCAAATTCCTCCTTAAGTATATCATAAATCTTGTATATATGATACTATTTTTTAAGCCCGAGGTCAAGATTATTCCAAAATTGAGCAATATTGTGTTAATGAAAAAATCACGTTTTATAACGAATCGTCTATTTAAAGGGATATTTTCACCTTTGTTGAAAAAAGTTTTATTTTTGTTTTTACAATTATTCCACCGAGTGAAAAAAGGAGAGGCTCCCGCCTCTCCTTTAAATCAGATATTCAAAAGCTCTGAAAAATCATAGATATAATGGTCGGAAACGGATTTTATTTCCTCCACGTAATCACGTGACGATTCGTCAAAAACTCCGCAGACCCTCATACCCGCCGTTTTAGCCGTTTTGTCGGCGTTGTAGTTATCGTCAAGGAAGAGCACGTTCTCACCCCTCTCCCCCATTCTTTCAGCGGCTCTGACGTAAATGTCGGGGTCAGCCTTGGTGGTCGCAAAATCATCACACGACCATACGTTGTCAAAAATATCAAAAATGCCAAGTCTCTTGAGACACGGGTCAAGTACCGAGTGAGGACTTGCAGTCAGCACGTTGAGGCTTGCTCCCGACTCCTTAAGGGTCTTGAGCACCTTGATAACGTTGTTTTTTGCAGGGATTCTGTAAGCGTATTCATCAAACGCATACTCGTTCATTTTGGCTATAAGCTCAGTCTCGGTTGACGGAAGCTTTAATTCGTTAACGTAATACCTTGCCGTACCCGCATATCCGAGAGGGGTAATTATTTTGACGATATCCTTCTCATATTTTATATTGTTCTCGTCAAGTATTCTCAGCATTACAGAAACGAATGCAGGCATTGAATCAACGAGCGTTCCGTCAAAGTCAAATAAGTACGTATTGTATTTCATATTTCCTCCAAGCTTGTATACCACAGCTTACCGCTCCAATGAGATTTTTGTACAAGCCATTATACACCATACCTCAAAATTTTGCAATACATAATCATTTATTGTTTACAAGCCTCGAAAAAAGTGTTATAATTGCTACAATAACGATGTCGGAGGAAGCTATGAAAAGAGAAAAGATAAGGCGTGAGCACTACGAATTTGCCGTAATCGGCGGTGGAATGTCGGGTCTGTGCGCCGCTATATCGGCGGCAAGACACGGGGTCAAGACCGTACTCATACACAACCGTCCCGTGCTTGGAGGAAATGCTTCAAGCGAGATAAGAATGCACATATGCGGAGCCGACGAAAACGGACACAAGCCCAATCTTACGGAGGGTGGTATTCTTCACGAAATTCTTTTGAAGAACAAAAGCCGAAACGACCATTTCAGCTACGCTCTGTGGGACCTGACCTTATACGAAACGGTTAAGGCTGAAGAAAACCTCACCGTTTACTTTAATACCTCTATGACCGATTGTACCGTCGAGGAGAATAAAATCGTTTCGGTATCCTGCTATCAATCAACTACCGAGTTTAAAATTGAGATTACGGCAGACGTATTTGCCGACTGTACGGGCAACGCTACTCTTGGATATTTTGCAGGCGCTGAGTACCGTGAAGGAAGTGAGCCTTATTCGGAATTTCAGGAAAAGCACGCTCCTCAGGTCGCAAACAGCGATAGAATGGGTAATACAATTCTGTTCAAGGCGCTTGACAAGGGTAAGCCCGTCCCCTTTACACCTCCCGCGTTTGCCAAGAAGCTGACCGAGGATCAGCTCAAATACAGATTACATTCAAAATATCACACGGTTGACGCCTCCTCGGCATCCGACCCCGAGGCATTCACACGCGCCTCAACGGGTAGCAACACCTCGGTTGATTACGGCTACTGGTGGATAGAGCTTATGGGTGAGGGTGAGGATTTCGTCGGACAGTACGAAAGCGTAAAGGACGAGCTTCTGACCTACGTTTACGGAATGTGGGATCACCTTAAGAACGGCGGTGAACACGGCGCTGAGAATTTTGAGCTTGAATGGGTCGGTATGCTACCGGGTATGAGAGAAAGCCGTCGTCTCGTCGGTGACTATCTGCTCAACGAAAACGATGTTTTTGAAAACCGTATTTTTGAGGATGCGGTAGCCTACGGCGGATGGCCCGTTGACGTTCATTGTGCAAACGGAATTCTGGACTTCCACATTTTGCCGAGTGAGGTATACGCCTTTAAGGGTGCGTACACTATCCCGTGGAGATGCTACTATTCAAGGAATATCAAAAATCTTTTAATGGCAGGCAGAAACATCAGCACCTCAAGACTTGCGCTCGGCAGCACCAGAATTAGGGCACCTGCTCTGTCGGAGGTCAGGCAATAGGCACGGCTGTATCTCTTATGAAAAAGTACGGATGCCTTCCCCGTGACCTTCAGCCTCATATAAAGGAATTACAGCAGCTTCTCTTGAAGGACGACTGCTTTATACCGAGCATTTTAAATACGGATGAAGGCGACCTTGCAAAAGCCTCCAAAATTACCGCCTCCTCCTTCAAGACGGGATATGCGCCCGAGAGCCTTATAAACGGTGTAAGCCGTCCGACAGACGACGGAGAAAACGCTTGGTATTCAGACGGGATATCGGTAAGCGGCGAATGGCTGTGCTTCGACTTGAAGGAAAAGAAAGCAGTCAGCGAGGTTCAGCTCACCTTTGATTCGGGCTTTGCTTATCCCATAAAAATCACTATGTCGGACAACCGCAAAAAAATGCAGAGAATAGGCGTACCGCCCGAGCTTGTGAGCGACTTTACCGTCGAGCTTATTTCGGATGGCAAAACAGTGCTGACTCAAAGCGTTAACGGCAATATTCAGCGTATGTGCAGAGCACGTCTTACGCCTACCGAATGTGACAGAATAAAAATCACGTTCAAGTCCACTCACGGCTGTGATGAGATAAGAGTATTCGAGGTACGAATCGGATAACCGCAAAATAATATGCACCCCAAAAGCAACAGTTTCAGGGGTGCATACCTTTTTATATGACCTTATCTGCTTTCCGATTCATTTACGAATAGGACGTCAAAAAGGCAAAAAGCAGTTTGCTTTAACGTCGCACGCTACAGTTTTATTCTTAAAATTTCACAAACCTTTTTGCAAGGCTTCTTGCGGTCTTGAAAATTACGCCCTCCATCTTTTTTTCAACCTCCTTCATTTCCCTCGGGATATCAATTCCTTGCGGACAATGCTTTTTACATTTACCGCAACCGATACAATTTGATGCGGAGGTAGAATCCTTGCGGAGCGCGGTACACATAAAGTAGTCCTTCATAGAAGCAAACCAGCCCTCGCTGAAGCGACGGTTATATGCCGAAAAAATTCCCGGGATATCAACATTTTTCGGACACGGAACACAATAACCGCAGCCCGTACACCCGACCTTGATTTTTGAATTTATCGCCTTAACCACGCTTTTGAGCATAGCCTCGTCACTTTCGGTAAGCTCTCCCGCCTCCACGCTTGAAGCGGTCTCGACGTTGTCACGCACCATTTCAAGAGAATTCATACCCGACAACACGACCGTTACCTCGGGCTGATTCCATAGCCATCTTAACGCCCATCCTGCCGGAGTATGCTTTACGTTATGATTTTCAAAAAGTCGCAGTGCTTCATCGGGCAGATTCTTTACAAGACGTCCGCCGCGGAGAGGCTCCATTATAAACACGGGGATACCCTTGCCGTGTGCGTAATTCAAGCCTCTTCTGCCTGCTTGTGAGTTCTCGTCCATATAGTTATACTGAATCAGACAAAAATCCCAATCGTAGCTGTCGATAATCTCGCAGAACATATTGCTGTTTCCGTGATAGGAAAAGCCTATCTGCCGTATCTGACCGCTTCTTTTCTTTTCCTCTATCCACTCTTCGATACCAAGCGCTTTAATACGCTCCCACGCGGGAAGGTCCGTGAGCATATGTATCAGATAATAGTCAACGTGATCGGTGCGCAGACGCTTTAATTCCTCGTTGAATATTCTGTCCATATCATCCCTTGTTTTAACAAGGTAATGCGGAAGCTTTGTGGCAATATATACCTTATCCCGAATATTATTACGCTCAAGCACTTCACCGAGAAGCGCTTCGCTTCCGGGATATATGTAAGCGGTATCAAAATAATTGACTCCGAGTCGGTATGCTTCAAGTAATTCCCTTTCAGCCTTATCAATATCGGGCTTTCCCGCTTTCGACGTAAAGCGCATACATCCGTATCCGAGTATTGATAGCCTATTACCGTATTTATCAAGTCTGTAATTCATACAAATTCCTCCAAATGAGCGTTGCGCAAAAGCATCAACAGATTATTTAAAGAAGCACCGCAGTCAATTTAAACTGCGGTGCATTATTAAGGTCTTTCGGAAGCAAAAACTAAATTTCTGTTTCCATTACGGTAGCCATCAAGCGTGAGACAATCGGGACAAGCCTTACTGCTGCATACTCGTCATCGACGTTCCGTATGCCCACCAACGCTTATCGCTCCAATGATTTTCCACGTTTACACCTTATATCATTTTTTACCAAAGCAATTATACACCATACCTCAAAATTTTGCAATACATATCGTCTTATCAAATACCACGGTATGCTTTTCGTCCAGTCGCTCGTTTCTGTGCCAATGACCCGAATACCAATGCTTATAGCTAACGCTAGTCTCAGCATAACGTGTAAAGCCTTCGAGAGTAAAGGCAGACGCATCAGCATACGAGGAGTCGTAGTGATACTTGTGCGTTAATATATAATCGACTCGGTTTGAATCCCCTTCCAGATTAGCATAAGCGCGCTTTATTTCCTCCTCGGTCGGTAATTCCTGCTCCCAACAAAGTCCCCAATCTCTCCATTTTTGAGAGCTTTTACATCCGCCCATTGTAAGAAGCGTGTACCCTTCCACGTTGAATATATATCCTCTCATCATATGAACTATATTTTTTGAAACACGGTGTATTTTACCGCCGTTCCAGTCTTCAATCGGAAGAGAATAAAGCCAATCGAAATTTTCGTGATTTCCGTCGATAAAGGCAATGTTACAGTCAAGAGAGGTAAAATAATCCGTAAAGCGTTTATTCTCAGCAGTTTCTCTGAAATTAAGTTCTAAATCCCCCAATATTATCAGAAGGTCATTACCCGTGCATTTTGAAGCGTATTCGTCAAGTCCTTGAATATACTGACCGCCGTGAATATCACTTATAAGCCATATCATAAAATAATTTCTCCGTTTCTCACAAGCCTTGCTTCACCGCTTCTTAACAAATCGAGATATTCATCGGTTGTGGTAATATCATAGGGCGAGAGCACTGCGGCACGTCCGACGTCCTCCGTTCTGTGTGCATCCGAGCCTGCCGACATAAGCAAACTATGCTCTCTTGCAAGCTCAATCGCGCGCTCGTCAAAATTCTCGTGTCTTGGATTCGTGTTGATAACCTCAAAGCCGTCAACGATATCGGGCGTCGGCACGCATTTTCCGTCACGTAAGGGATGCGCCTGTATAATCGTTACGCCCGAGCTTTTTGCGTAATCCGAAAGCTCCTGAAAGGAGAGGTGAAAAAAAGCCTCGCGCGAGCTTAAAAAATCAAGACTTGCGTTATACAACAAATAATGATTGCCCGACAAGGACAGCTCGGGAGAAAACAAGACGTGAAGTCCCAATTCCTCACCCGTTTTTTTAGCGCGAAGATAAGAATCATACAACAGAGCGTTTTTCTCCTGCCAGGTAAGATTTTCAAAAAAACTGTAATGATGCTCGGCAAAATGGTCCGAAATAAATACGGTGGTATATTCTGCCTCCTTATAAAACCTTATCATTTCCTCGGGATAAAAGCGTGCGCAGGCGCTTATCGGCTTCGTATGCAAATGCGTTTCAATTTTGTACATAGACCTCAACCTCTTGATTTTTTGATAATTCATAGTATAATAATTATATCATATCTTTTTCGCAATATATATTGTTGATTTGATATAAATAATTGCATTTAAGGACAAACACAAAATGAATGAAAACAATTATTATCTAAAAAAAGCCTCTCTATGCGGTAACGTGACCGTGACCGAAATCTTAACCGATTCATCCGACCCGAAAAGTAACGAGAGATTTTCCAATCACGAGGAGCTTGAAATTTATTACTTTATCGACGGAACGCTGAGTTTCTTCTGCGAGAGCGAAATGCTCAAAATCGGCTCTGGAGATATCGTTATTGTGAGTCCGAGGCTTATTCACAGAAGAGTTATAGACGAAAATATCCGTTATCACCGTAAGCACTTTAAAATTTCGACCGACTTTTTCAGCGATAAGGCAGAGCTGTATAAGCGTCTTGTAAAAAGAGGCTTTATAAAAATCGGCGGTAGCGCAGTAAACGAGCTGGGGCTTAACATCCTGCTTTCAGAGGTCGAGGGAGGCATTGACGAAGAAAGTCCATACGGTAGCCTTTGCGCATCGGCAAGCCTGCTCTATTTTTTTGTTAAAGCCGTAGGCTATTGTAACGAGCGCGAAACGCCCATTGCTCCCGTTATTGACAAGACGGTAAAGGAAATAATACGTTATATTAACGATAATCTGTCCCAAGACTTAAATTATACGCTCTTGTCCGAAAAATTCTTTATGTCTCCCAAAAGCCTTTACAGAAAATTCAAAAGAGAAACGGGAGTCTCTCTCGGTAAATATATTAAAAGCTGCCGTATCATTAAAGCCAAGCATATTCTTGCTCGGGGCGGTACGGCTAACGAAGCCGCCGAAGCGGTCGGTTATACCGACTATTCGGTATTTTACCGTAGTTTTTTGAACGAGACGGGAGTCTCGCCTTACGAGTTTGCTCATAAGAAGGGGTTATAACACTCCCCCGTATTTTTTAGCGCACGCACAAAAATGCACCGCAATACTGCGGTGCATTATTAAGGTCTTTCGGAAGCAAAAACTAAATTTCTGTTTCCATTACCGTAGCCATCAGGCGTGAGACAAAAGGATAATAAAAAAGGATTATAAAAGGTTGTATATACTGTCCATAGGCTCTCTTTTATTTTTCCATTTACCGCCGGTGAAATCAGGAAATGCAACGGGCATACTGCCAAGTGCCACCGACTGCTCACTAAGTGCCGTGATAACCATCCAGCATGCAGCATCATAGACGTCAATCGGCATGGGAGTACCATTTTCAAGCGCTTCAAGAAAAGCCGACAAAACAAGTCCGTCCATACCGCCGTGACCGCCCTTAAGCCCCTCCTCGCGTGCCTTCTTCCAAAGAGGATGACGGTATTCTTCAATATACTTTTCCATATTGCCCCATTCGGAAGTCCACGAATGCTGCTTTTCCTTGTGGGACTCATCGTTATCAAAATAGAAGGAATTTGTACGCTCCTCATACATTCCCTTTGTACCTCGGACGGTAAAATCGCGGGAATAATAGCGGGGCAATGACGTATCAAGAACAATTTTCACAGTCTCACCGTTAGCGCATTTTATCAGGGTAGTAAATACGTCACCCTGCTTCCAGTCCGCATCCTTGAGAGGATGGTCAAGCTCGGTGAGATATTCCTTCATACTCTGCGGCTTTGAGGACATAGAAACGAGACTCTCAAAACGGTTGCCGTTTCCGATATTAAGAAGCTTTGCAATAGGACCTATTTCATGAGTGGGATAGTTTTCACAATTGCGATGCATATATTCGCTGCCGCGATAATGACGGTCTCGGTTAATGCCCGCAAGCGCATTACGCATTTCGTGACAATATCCGCCCTCACAATGTACTATACGTCCGAGCAGGCCTTTGCGTACCATTTCGGTTACCGTCATTTCCTTTTCACCGTAGCAGCAGTTTTCCAGCATCATAAAAGGAGTTTTTGTTTCCTCATAGGCTTTAACAAGGTCGAAGCATTGCTGTACCGAATACGCTCCGCCTACCTCAACGGCTACGGCTTTACCGCATCTCATTGCATATATCGAGGCATCAAAATGGTTATCCCATCCCGAAAGAACGAAAACAGTGTCAACCTCGTCGCTCTCGATAAGCTCTCTGTAATCGTTTGTACAGAGAGAAACGGGCTTACCCTTTTCCTCAAGCGCCTTGCGAACACCCTCTAATCTATCGTCGTAAAGATCGCATATTGCAGTAACCGTAATCTGCTCGTGCTCCGAAAGCATATCCTTCGCCCACCAAGAGCCACGCGCTCCAAGACCAATCACACCAACCTTGAACTTTTTCACAAAAAACATCTCCTTCCTTACTATCTGTCCGAATTATATCACTCATTAAGAAAAAAGTAAATACAAAAATACTTTTTATTGCATTTCGGTTAATTCTGTATTATAATGATAGCACATATAACGATAATAAACAATCGCGGGAGGTAAGCGATATGACGCTCGCAGAAAAGAATATTCAAAAGGGCTGGGACTTTATTTTTGACAAGCTTTATTATCCGAAAACACATATGATATACGATTTTTTATACAAGGATAGCATTGAGGAATCGGTGGATTTTTATCCCAATGCAGAGGAGATAAAGAACTCATTTCCGAATCCGTGCGGATGGGGTACGGGAATGGAGGATTCAACGCTTAATCTTTGTACAATGCTTGAGACTATTGAAAACCGATATAAAGCAACCGAAGACGAAGAAATGAAAAAATACTTCGATATGATGCTTGAAGGCCTTATGATAACGGGTACAGTTTCGGGCAGTCCGGGTTTTATTGCACGATGTGTTTCTCCGTGTGACGGGAAGAGCGTTTATATGGACACGTCTCGCGACCAATACACTCATTGGGTATTTGCAGGACACATAATACACAATTCAAAGCTCGCACGTGACGAGCAAAAGAAAAGCTCGGCGAAAATCATTGTTGATATTGCCAAAAAAATGGAGCGTGAGGTAACACGCGAAAACGGAGGATACTCACTCCGACTTGACGGAGGCCGAGGCAGAGTGTGTCAGATGATAAGCAGTGCCGAAGCACCTCTCGGCCCTCATGAGATTCTACGCTTTCCTATGTTTTATTTAGCGGCATACGAAGTCTCCGAGGACGAGCATTGGCTTAATAAATACCGTGAGCTTCGTGAGGAGCTTCTCACAGAAACCGAAAAGGGCTTTACAGTCGAATGGATAGAGAAAATAGAGAAATCCTTCGGATACGTATACGGCACCTATCAGGCTCAATACTCCTTCCGTTTACTTTACGATATTGAGACTGACGAAAAATACAAGGAGCGTTATCTGCGTCTTATGCAAATAGCGGCAGAGGGTTCAAGGTGCTATCTTGATACTGCACACAAGAATATCGGAATATACAATTTCGAGCAGCCTTATTACCGTCCCTGGAGAGATATAAAGAAGGTTTCTTACGGAAATATTGACGGGTATGAATATTACGTGCCCAATTCAACCGACGGAGATGATTACATAAAGGAAATCGAACTTGTAAGAAAGAATCTTCGTAATACCGGTGAGGCAGTAATTATACACAATCTCTGCCCCAACGTCACGCTAAATGACGAAGATACAAAAAAGCTTACAGAAATAATCGAAAGCTCTAATTTTAATAACATAAAATCCTATTGGCCTATCGTTCTCTGCGGTGCATGGTGGGGACTTCTTGCCGATAAAAAATAAATCACGCAATCAGCTTGTCCGTTCAAATAAATCAGGGGCAGTAAAAAAACTCTGTATGAGTTTTTTACTGCCCCTTATTTTATTTAAGAAATTCAAGAGCGTATGCGGCGGCAACTGCCGAACCGTTTTTGAGTACGGCTTCATCAATATCAAACTCGGGGCTATGATTTGGCGATCCCGTGCCAAGCTCCTCGTTTTTTATTCCGATAAAGCTCATAACACCGTTCCATTTACGAAGATAGTTAGCAAAGCTTTCGGATGCCATCCACGGCTCGGATGTTATAACGTTTTCCTCGCCTATCTCCCTTGAAGCAACAGTTCTTGCAATCTTTGCGTGCTTGGAACAGTTTATAACGGGAGGATTAGTAAGTCCCAATTTATAATCAATACTGCAACCGTAAGCCGAAGCAATTCCTTCAATCATTTTTTTGAATTCTTCTGCAACAACATCTTCAAGCTCGGAATTAAAATATCTTATCATTCCCGAAAACTCGAGTGTTTTCGGAATGATGTTTGATTGAGTTCCCGCCTTCAAAAAGCCCACGGAGTATGTTAAAGTCTCGAACGGAGAAACACGTGCAAGTCGAAGAGACTGAAAGCGCTGGTATATTGCAGTAAAGCAATCTATCGGGCTGTTGGCTTCATCGGGTCGGGAGCCGTGTCCGCCTTCACCCGTGATTGTGACGTAAAAGGACATATTACCCGCCATCATAGCACCGTCGTTAATAACCGTTTTTCCCGAAGGTAATGAAGATAACAAATGAATTGCAAATGCTGTATCGGGATTTATACCGTGTTCATCCATATAACGAAAAAGAGCGAGATAGTCGTCTGTGTTCTCCTCTCCCCTTTCAAAGCAAAGGTAGACTGTTCCGTTAATCTCATTTCTTTTCTCTGTGAGGATTTTCGCCGCTCCAAGCAGCATTGCCGTGTGACCGTCGTGTCCGCAGGCGTGCATAACGCCCGATTTTTTGGAAACGCAAGTCTTTTTCTGCCGAAGGTTTTCCTCGGTCTCGTCAACCAAAAGAGCATCAACGTCGGCGCGCAGAAGCACGGTTTTCTCGCCTTCCGAGCTGCCTGAGATTTTAGCAAATATTCCACCCGGCTTTATATCAACGTACTCGATTCCCATCGAGTCAAGCTCTTCGGCTATTTTCCCAATCGTGTTATCTTCCTCTCCCGAAAGCTCGGGGTTCTCATGGAAATATCTACGCAAAGAAATTATATAATTCTCATATTTTTTCGCACGGTCAAGCATAGTCATAACATTTCCTCCTATCTGACTGTCTCAATTGTATCACACGCCAAAACATATGTCAAGTGATTGGACTTTTATCAAAGAAAGGTTTTTACCTTACCGGCCTCATCCTTGTGTAAAATCATTCATCCGAGCACATTTTTCTTTTATATTCCCTCGGAGACATATTAAAGAAGCGTTTAAAAAGTCTTGAAAAATAGTTCGAATCCTCAATTCCTACTGCTACGGAAATATCGGTTATATTCATACCCGTGCAAACGATAAGATCTGCCGCCTTTTCCATACGGTATTTGTTTATATATTCGGTAGGAGTATACCCCATAGTGCTTTTAAAGGTGTGTGAAAAATAGTTTCCGCTTACGTGCAGATGTCTGCATATATCCGAAGTGGTAAGGTTATCGGTATAATTATCCGCTATAAATCCAAGTGCGTCAATGACCATATCAACGTTTTTTCGCTTTGGATTTTTATTATTTGCATATTTTATAAGCAGAAGTCTTATCAGGTGATATACTATGCTTTTAACCTCAATATCGTATCCTACTCCCTTTTCATTATATTCTCGAAATACAGCTTCAAAGCAATCTGACAATTCGGTATCACAAGGAATATAATTGACAAAATAACACTCTGCCGTATCGACGTCCGAAAAGAAGGAGGGAGAAATTCTCAGGCAATAATACTCGCCCTCAATTGTCGAATGCAGTTCGGCGGAATTAACTATGGTAATATCACCCTTTCTCATATCATAGCTTTTTCCGTTGCAAAAAACCTTGCCGTCATTCAGATAATAAAGCAATTCGATATATTCGTGCCAGTGTATCGGAAACGCACCGTCGCCCCTTGCAAACTTAATCGGGAATCCCTTTTCTACCGGTGCAATCTTTTCGTAAAGCCTATGATCACCCATCGTCAACCTCATATTATAGTGATTTTGTGCTACTTTCAAGCATTTTTATCATTGAAATGATGCTAATATGATTATATAATTAAATCAGTTAAAAGTCAACAAAAAACATAATCAGGAGGTTTAATTATGTTAAAGGTCGGACTTATTGGCAGAGGCACTATTTCCAAGTCACATACGAGGGCTTACAAAAAAATTAATAACGCCGAGCTTGTTGCATGCTGCGACATTCGTCCCGAGGTGATGGAAGACTTGACGAACGTTCGTAAATATACGGATATTGATACTTTTCTATCAGAGGAAGCAGGAAAGCTTGATTACGTTGACATATGCCTTCCCACCTATCTGCATGACGTAGTATCAATAAAGGCTATGCGTTCGGGCTTCAACGTGCTATGCGAAAAGCCTATGGCACTCACGTCGGCCAAAGCCGAAGAAATGCTCCGCGTTTCAAAGGAAACAGGAAAGAAGCTTATGATAGCGCATTGTACAAGATTCATGGGAGCAACCTACATAATAAAAGAAGAAATTGCTAAAGGAGAGCTTGGTAAAGTAAGAAATGCCGAATACTTCCGTCAAGGCGGATCAAGAGGCCCTGCGGGATACAACAATTGGTTTCGTGACGAAAAGCTTTCGGGCGGTGCATTACTCGACCTACACGTTCATGACGTTGACGTTGTCAGAGGGCTGTTCGGAATGCCTAAAGCAGTCAGCACTGTCGGAGCCAACGTAATCGCAGACGGAAGCGGATACGACGAGGTGTCGTCATTTTTGATCTATGATGATATGCACGTTTTTGCAAAAGCGGACTGGTCATTTGTAAAAGACAGGTATAACGTAAGGGCGATTCGTGTTAATTTTGACAACGGATATATATTCATTGACCGCACGTCGGGAAGAGAGGTATACTCAAGGGTAGACGGAGAGGGAAATCTCACCGACCTTATTGAAAAGAAGAACGACGATATGTATTACAATGAGATTGTATACTTCATTGATTGCCTTGAAAACGATAAACCATTTGACCTTTGTCCCGTTGAAGAATCAATTGACGCAATCCGAATAATCGAAGCTGAAAAAATATCCGCAGATTTACGCGGCGAGAAAATCAAGATTTGAGGAGAAAGCAAAATGAATTTAAAATTAGGAATTCAAACATATACCGTAAGAGAAGACTTTAGCGAGAATCCGGAAGAAACAATGCACAGACTGAAAGCTCTTGGTTTTGACGGTATTGAGATTAACATAAGCCCTTCAAGTGCCACACGTCCCGCATCGTTTTTTAGAGAAGGATTAAAAAATGCAGATCTTGAATGCTTCGGAATACTTGTAGGATGGAATGACGTACAGCCCGACTTACTCCAGGGCACGATAGATTACGCCAAGGAGCTTGGAACGGACTTTATCGTCATCGGCTCTGTTCCAACAAGCCTTGTATCAACCCACGAGGATGCAATGAAGGCTGTTGAATATATGTGTGAAATACTAAAGGTCGCAAATTCACACTCTCTCAAAATCGGTTACCACAATCACGACACAGATTTCACCCACACAATAAACGGAAAACCGTTTTTCGAGTACGTATTTGACAACACTCCAAAAGAATTCATCATGCTTCTTGACACGGGTAATACAAAAGCGGGCGGATACAATCCTGAAGAAATGCTTAAAAAATATCCGCATCGCTCCCCCTACCTTCACATCAAGGGCTATTCCGAAGAAAAGAAATATCTTGCATACATAGGCGAAGATGATATAGACTGGAACAACATAATTGAACTTGCGATAAATACAGCAGACTCGAGAATATTTAACATAGAGTTTGGCGGACGTGCCGACTATATCCCCATGGAACGTGCAGAAGCTGCATTCAAGGTTATAAAACCGATACTTAAAAAATACCAATGAAAGAGTATCATATAGACAACCTTTCATGCGTTGTCGATGAGCTTTAGACTATAACTTGCAGTAAACATTGCACATAAAGCCGGGTGATTATTTTATGTTTTTTGAAACACAAGGTAAAAACAAAGCTATAACCTTCAGTTACGATGATGCTACTGTACAGGATATCCGTCTGATAGAGCTTTTGGGCAAATACGGATTGAAATGTACCTTCAATTTAAATTCCGAATTACTTTCAAAGCCTCGCATATTGATTCGCAATGGTAATCGTATTGCTCACTATAAAATACACTCAAATGACGTTAAATATGTCTATGAAGGACACGAAATTGCCGTGCACACCTTGACACACCCTAATCTTACAACCTGCGAGGATAAAGAAATTATACGACAGGTGGAGCTTGACAGACAAAATCTGTCCGAGCTTGCAGGGTACGAAGTTGTTGGTATGGCTTATCCATGCGGAGGAACGAACAACGACGATCGTGTAGCGGATATAATAAAGAATCATACAGGAATCAAATATAGCCGTACAATTACCTCTACAGAAAGCTTCGAGACTCAAACGAACCTTTTCCGATTCAATCCAACATGTTGGCATCTGGATTTTAATAAAATGATGTCTCTCGGCGAGGAATTTATCAACCTCAAAGCCGATACTCCAAAGATTTTTTATATTTGGGGACACTCATTTGAAATGGATTATCAGCCGGATTACTGGATAAAATTGGAAGAATTTTTCAAGCTCATCAGCAATAAAAACGATATTTTTTACGGAACAAACAAGGATATTTTACTGTAACGAATAATACGAATTTATACTTGTATCGTTATTCAAGGCAGATTTCAAATGAAAGACATAGTTTTTATAAGTTGATTCGTCAATATCCTCAACGGGCATCTTGGGGGCAAAATATTTATAGAGCTGTGTATAGCTCTGTTTATAATGTTCTATAGTCCTATCCCTTAAATTTCATACTCGGCAGTTGTCGAGAGAATTTCATGCCTCTTCAAACGTTAAATTTGTGTCCGTTACAGGCTGGCATTTTTTCATCTTTTCCTCCAAAAACAATCAGACACATCATCTCAATTCCGAAATGATGTGTCTTGCTTTTTTGTTATTAAGGTTTCAGATATTTTGCTGTTTTTTCAGAGCGTGAGACAAAGCGGATGCGCTTTTATATCCACTGCCCGCGGCGGCGGCTTCAAGAGTCGAGCCGCTTGATATAAGCTCCAACGCAACAGAGGCTCTGAGTCTTGAGAGGTATTTGTAAGGGGTCATATTCATCGCTTTTTTGAATTTCCTTATAAAGTGATCCTCGTTTATGTATAGCTCACGTGCCACCTCTTTTATGGTGATATTCTCCTTAAAATGAGACTCCATATATTCTATTCCCCGTATAACTACGTTGTCATCAAGCGGTGGCAGAGGCTTGACGGTAAACAAGAGAGATAAAAAAGCTTCAAGACAGTGACAGGCAACGTCCTTTTTCGCCGGGTCCTTGGTCTGACTGAAAGACGTCACGGCATCTATCATGATTTCCAAAAAAAGCGGAAAGGATGGATGCTCGTTAAGAGAAGCGCATATCGGTTCTGCCGCAACAATGGGCTGATCGATTATGAAGTTGAAATACATATGGTTGAGTCTGTCCTCGTTGTTTTGACGTATCAAAAACGGAAGTGTCGACGGGAAGAAATAAAAGTGATCCTTTTTGAGTTGAAACTCCCTACCGCCCAAGGTAAAGAAGGCTTGTCCGCCCTCAACGTAGTAAAGTCTGTAAGGAGTAGGAATATTTTTCACGTTCCAAACTGTAGGCGCAAGACGTCTACCGCAGGTAAGAAGGTTTGCCGATATCTTCAATTTTAACCTCCAAAGTCGATTTTGAACAATCGATATTACAATTATAATAATTTACAAATAGATCAATATATACTATAATTATTATATCAGAAACATTTTATAAAATCAAGTTCAATTCGATTTCCAGGAGGTAAATATGTCAGGCTTCAAGGATATTTTAAAGGACCGATTCGGAATGTTCGTGCATTACGGAATTTACAGCGAAATGGCGGGAGAATATAAAGGAGAAGAGTGCACACATCTCGGAGAATGGATACAGCACTGTCTTAAAATTCCGAATGAAGAATATGCGCAATTCGGAAAAAAGCATTTTCTTCCTTCCCCTGATTTTGCAAAAAATCTTGTAAAAAGTGCGAAGGACGCAGGCATACGCTACATAGTTCTCACAAGTAAGCATCACGACGGATTCTGCCTTTTCAAGAGTGATTATACCGACTATTCCTCATATGAATACTTCGGACGTGATATTTGCCGTGAGCTTGCGGATGAGTGTAAAAAAGAGGGACTTGGTTTAGGACTGTATTACTCACACACTCTCGATTGGCACGAAAAGGATGCAGGCGGTAATTTCCATTCAGCTGCATGGCTTCCGGTTAAAAACAGAAACGACTGGGATTTTCCCGATGAAAATTTCGATTTTGAAAAATATTTGTATGAAAAATGTTTTCCTCAGGTCAGAGAGCTTTTGACTAATTACGGAGACTTGAAGCTCATATGGTTTGACTATCCGCACAATATAACAAAAGAGCAATCACGCAAGCTTCGCGCACTTGTAAAAGAGCTTCAGCCAAACTGTCAGATAAACTCCCGAATCGCTCACGATTGCAATGACTACGTTTCTCTCGGAGACAATGCTCTTCCTACAGCACCGACAGGTGTTGACCTTGAGTGCCTCATCACCCTCAACGATACCTGGGGCTACAAAAAGCAGGATAACAACTGGAAGACGTCAGAGGACGTAATCGGTGTGCTTTCGAGAACTCTCGGCAGTGACTCGACCCTTCTTTTGAACGTAGGCCCTATGGGTGACGGTACGCTCACGGACGAAACTCTGCAAATTCTCAAAAAAACGGGAGAATGGACAAGAAGAAACAGCGAAGCAATATACGGAAACGTTCAAGGAAATCCGTTCTCTTGTACGTTTGAATGGGGATGCGTTTCAACTAAAGAAAAATGTCTTTACCTTTACGTTAAGGATAAGACTCAAAAGAATCTTTACATTAACGTTGGTAAAAACAATATTGTAAAGAGTGTTTCCTTGATAGGAGATGTGTTAAAGCCCGAATATACACTCTCCGAAGGCCTTCTTACGGTAAATCCGATTGAAACAGATTTTGAAATTCCCGTATATAAGATTGAATTTGAAAATGAACCTATTTTTGATAAATCCCTCTCTCAAATCGCCGATACGTTAAACCTTGACGTTTTGTGGGCAAGTAAGGTTACAAAAGGTAATGAGAGCGACGAAGCTGTACCTCTTGTATATGAAAAGAGTGAATTCTCCTCGGATTACGGTAAGCATGGACTTGCAGTAAGCAAGGATTGTAACACTGCCTTTTGGACGGATTGCAGTGAAGTTCTCTGCTGGGACGCTTATTTCAAAGAGGCTGGTGAGTATGAGGCAACTCTTACACACTATCTCGCCTACATATTTACTCAAAATCATTCGTACTTATACGAAGAGCCTCGTGAAGCGAAAGCAGAGTTCACCCTTTCGGTTGCGGGACAAGTCAACGATGTTGATATGCAGAGCGAAAAATCGAGATATGCTACAAGCAAAACTTCAAAATTCAACACCTATATACGTCGTAATGCCGGAAAATTCACTATAGAAAAAGCGGGTAAATACCGAATACTCCTCTTTAAGAAGGAAGGCTTTGACGATCTTCCGATTACAAGAGTTACTTTCACGATTAACCGATAATTTTACTGCGGAGCATCATCCAAACGGGTGGAATCTCCACAGAAGCAGAATGACAAACCACCGTTTTTTATAACTATAGTACGAAAGGTTGTATAAAAAATGAAGAATTTCAATACGTGTGGCTATGAATATATCACATCGAAAATCGACGTGGCAATAAAAGATGAAAGCAGAACTGCGACAGTCAGCGGTGCATGGGAAATAGCACAGGCTGTTCGTCTCCCCTCGAATTTCACATTAATACTTCAGGATTGCCATTTGCGTATGGCGGACGGTTGCTATTCCAATATGTTCGTAAATGAGCATCACGATACCGAGATTGGAAGAACAATCGACGGCAGAGATACAAATATAAGTATCATCGGCAGAGGCGAGGCGATTCTCGACGGAGGTAAATATAACGGTCTTTCCGAGAAGAATCATTCAAAGGACGGCTTACCTCCCATCTGGAAGAACAATCTTCTTCTCTTTACAAACGTAGACGGATTCAAGGTGTCGGATATTGCGTGTCGCAATCAACGTTGGTGGGCATTGAATTTTGTATATTGCTCAAACGGCTGTTTGGAGAATATTGATTTCTGTGCTTGTGACATTGGAATAGACGAAAACGGAAACGAATATCACGGACTTATTCGTGAGAAATACGATGAGGTGCTTGTAAAAAATGCTGATGGCATTGACCTGCGTCAAGGCTGTCACGATATCAAAATAGAAAATATAACCGGCTTTACCGAAGACGATACGATTGCTTTGACGGGACTTAACGGAAGTGTGGAAAAAAGCTTTTCGGTAGAGGGGCTCTCTTCGGATATCTGTAACGTTGAGATTAAAAACGTTTCATCAGCCGCCTTTTGCAGCAACGTAAGATTGCTAAATCAAGGGGATGTCAAGCTGCACGATATATTAATCGACGGCGTTTACGATACGTCCGGAAATTCACCTCATATGAATCACGGACGGTATGCAATTCGAGTGGGAGATACACATCTTTACGGAACGCGTCACGCAACGAAGGATGAAACCTACAATATTACGATTCGCAACGTACGTGGTGGCGGAGAGGCTGTTATTGCGTTGGCGGGTGATATGAAAAACGTTGCAGTGTATGGCATTGAAGCAATTAACGGTGCAAAAATGCTCCTCGACGGAAGAATTAAATAGCACCTCTTTGTCAACACGTGTCATAAACAAAAAATAGTGTTTTTAAAAAACCAATATACGGAGGAAAACATGAAAAAAGTTTTATTAGCGCTTATTCTCTCGCTGATTATTGTGATGACTCTCGGACTCGTTTCGACAGCTTCCGACAAATTTGTAGGAGAGAATGAATTTACCGTCGTCAGTTTCAACGGAGTCAACGCCTTCGTCAAAAACGAAAGAAAGCTTTTAGCCTTTGAAGATGCTATGTATTGGCTCTCGGACAACGTCGAAACCTACAACATAAAGTACGTTTCCTTTATCGGCAAAATTGCCAACCCTTGTGAACATACTTATGCCTCGGTTGTCTCTAAAGGTGGCAAGACTTCTGCGGATCTTATCACTATGAGTCTTCAAAGCACCAAATGGCGCAAAGAATATCAGAGCTTCTACGACAAAATTTTGCCCCTCAAAGACGTGGGTATTCCTATGGGTGTATCGGGATGGACTACCGACTATATTTCCGACGGCTATAGCCGAGAAAACCTTATGGCAGAATACTTAAATCCCGACAAAATCATGTCAGAGGACGTACAATACGATTCCTTTGATGACAACAACTACGTAACCTACATAACAAACAATAACGTCGGCTATATGATATTCCAGCTTGAGATATATCCGAGAACAGCGGTACTTGATTGGTTCAAGCACACGGTTCAGAATAATCTCGACAAATATGCTATCGTTTACACCACATCCTTCCTCGACCCCACGGGCGCTATGTATACCATGTGGGATTGGAGCAGTGGATTTGAAGCTACAGGTACGACCTACCTCTATAAATGCAATTTGACGTGGACCGATAAGCCGCGTGACGGCGAAGGCATCTGGAATTACGCATTCTCCGACTGTGACAATCTTATTGCAGTTGTCTCGTCATATTCCAAAACCGACTCCGAAATCACAACGAACAAGTTCACCACCAAAAACGGATATGACGTTGCGGCAGTATTTGCAAACGCCGACAACGGTATAATCGGTAATAATCCCACAATGCTTCTCACTAAAATTTCCGAGGACAATAAGGAAATCACCTTTGCGTGGGCTAACACTTACGGTAGCGTAATCGAAAAATCCAAAAAGACCGTAAAGCTTGACAATATAGCAACTCTTGCAGAAACTGTTGTGGATACAACTCTTCCCAAAATTGCACCTCAAGCAAACGGTTCAAACAAGGCATACATATTCGGTTATGAGGGCAACACCTTCAGACCCAACGCAAATATGACAAGAGCCGAGGCGTGTACAATCTTCGCTCGACTCATTCTCGGTGTTCAGACAATTCCGAGCGGATACACCACACGCTTTGAGGACGTAAAGACGAGTGATTGGTTCTACAATGCAATAGCGTATCTTGATGAAACGGGATATTTCTTCCGAAATAAGAACACTACCTATAAACCAAACGAGCCTATAACACGTGCAGAATTTGTCGACCTTGCGAATTCGGCTTGTAAATTACAGGGGGATACATCCGTATCATTTGCAGACGTTCCCGATGACCACTTCTACTATGCTTCCATTATGGCGGCGGCTAAATCGGGACTTGTCAACGGATACGAGGACAATACCTTCCGTCCGGACAACACCATAACCCGCGCCGAGGTTGTAACCGTTATAAACCGTCTTCTCGGTCTTAAGGCAACAGAACGTGCAATAAGCCTTGAGCATATTGAAAACGAATTCGTTGACATCAAAACACATTGGGCAAGGCTCAACATTGTACTGGCATCCAACTCAAACGTTCACACCGCAAGCTACTACAAGGCAGACCTTGACGGTGTAAAGCAAAAGGGATTGGACATCGTACTTGAAAACAAGCATTTCTCCCTTGCCATCAGTAAGAAAAACGGTAAGATTACAAGCTTCACAAACCTTTACACAGGAGAGGACATCAAGTCCGGCGGAGGCTCACAATTTATAACCCTTATAAATACAAGTGGAGCAAACGTTCTCCCCTCCTCTCTTGAGATTGAAAACAACTCTATAAAGATTTCCTTTAAGAACTATGGCACAATTTATATGCTCGTTGACGTTACCGATAACTATATGACGTTTGAAATTGACTCAGAGCTTCCCTCGGGCATCTCAAGAATCACCTTTGCAAATATAACTACCACCCTTACAACGGCGAACACCGACAATGACTTCATGCTCAACGGAATTGCCATGACCTATTGGACAAACCCTGTAAATAAGGGTTACAGACCCGCCGCAAACTCAACAATTGCTCACGCATACCCTCAATATGCCGCAGGAACTGTGGGTGCGAAGATGGGTATTGTATTCTCCAAAAAGGCTGATGCTATAAAGTATCTCCAAGAGCTTACCGACACAATTGATCCCGAAGTCGGTCTTATCTCCAAGGCAGGCGGTGCTTATGCGCTTGACTGGGAAGGCAATTTCGGTGATTACGCCATTATTTCCGACCTTAATCCCGATTTGGTCGACCAAAACATCAAGCACGCCGCAGAGCTTGACGTAGACCAAATTGACATTCACCAAGGCTCGAAGACCTTCCGTCAGGGCGACTTCTACTTCCACAACACGGAAAGCGGTACTGTCGCCGAATATTACGAAAAGGTAGGTAAGAAGTTTGCCGATGCGGGTATTGAAACGGGTCTTCACACCTATGCTTATTACATTGATTACAACGCATCCGGCATTCTTGCAGACCCCAAGTGGCAGAAGGACCTTGAAAGGCTTGACGATACCTATACGCTTCGTAAGCGTCTTACAAAAACCGCATCTAACATCGCAACCGTTGAGGATGCGTCGGGCTTTGATATGACACAGACCTTCTTCTACAAGAACTCACGTTACGTTCTTATCGACGAGGAAATCATTTACATTGGTCGCGGCACAACATCGGGCTTTATCAACGTTAAACGTGCACAGTGCGGTACAACCCTCTCAAGACACGAGGAAGGCGCTAAGATTTATCACCTCTCGGGTTACTTCAATATGCTCGTGCCGAAGCTCGGAAGTGAGCTTTACTTCCACATTGCAGACCTTACCGCAAAGGTATACAACGAGGGTGGATTTGACATGATCTACCTCGATGCGATTGACGGACTCAGCAAGCATCTTCCCGAAGGACACGAGACCTGGTACTACTTCCATGAATTCGTTCACAGAATCATTTCTCAATGTGAGCGCACACCCATTGTTGAAACCTCATCGAGCGCTCCCTCCGAATGGAACATTCGAGGACGCTGCGGCGCATGGGATACGGCAAACCGCTCTATCAAGAAGATGATAGGCGAGCATCTCAAGTCAAATATGACAGCGATGGGCAACAATCAAGCAACAACCCTCGGATGGTTCGACTTCTTCCCCGATTCAAATCCCACGGCGGGAATGAAGAACACTATGCAAAAGACCATTTTCCACGATGACTTTGATGCACTCGGCATGGGCGCACTTCTTTACAACACCTCCATAGTGTTTAACTCCGCCTCCTTCAACGCAGAAGCCCTGGCGGCAAACCCATTCCGTTATGACAACGTCAAATACTATACCGAAATATACTCAAAGCTCCGCAAGTCTCACTACTTCACAGAAGAGACAATTGAAAAGGTAAAGGCTATCGGAGGCGAATGGAAGGTAATCGAAAAGAACAAGGGGGAGTATGCATTCCTCCAGATGTACTACAATGCAAACAACCTCACCTACGCACCCGATTACACAACCAATTCGGTTTATGCAAACAACCCATTTAATGCACAAACACCATTTATCCGTATTGAATCCCGTTACTCTACCCTCTTTGAAAACGAAATCACGTTATATGATTTCGAAGAGATGAATGCGGCAACCAAAACGGTATATCTCCCCTCCTCAGTCGACATGACAGTTAATATGGCAATGACCCTGAGGGTCAAGGGTACCGGTAATGACGGAGACGCAATTCTTCTCTCTATGGTAGGCGGTGTGACATCAGGTGAATCGGGCGGACGTGCAGACTATTTCATAGATCTTAACTTTGAAGGCTGGCGTGACGTTGTTCTTCTCGACCTTGACAGTGCAGAATATGACACCCAAAAGTACGTATTCTCAGGCATTGGTACAAGCGGTATGCAATATGCGACCTACCGTACTATTGCAAACTACGAGGCAATCAAAACCTTATACATCCGTACAACAGGCAAAACAGTACAGAACGCACAGATTGGTATACTCAAGGCATATGCACAGACAGAAGCTCCCGTCAAGAATCCTACTCTTACAGTAGGTTCATCTACAATGACCTTTAACTGTGAGATGAAGGGTGGTGAGTACCTCGAGTACGATCCGCTGACAGGAAAGGCAATCCTCTACCACAACGCAGAGCAGACCCGTGAGGAAGTAACCTTCACAGGTAAGCTTCAAGCTCCTGCGGGAAGCTTCAATGCAGTGTACTCCGCTGAAGCTGAAACAAATGCCCCCGTTCGCGCAAGAGTTGTTCTCGGCTTCTTAGGTCAAGAAATCACAAACTAATCTCTAAAGGCAAGTGCTTTACAGCACTTGCCTCAGTCTGTCGAAAAAGTCACTCTAAGGAGTGGCTTTTTTGCGTTAGATATGGTATAATGGAGGTAGAAAAAATGTGAGGTAAAGATATGCTGAGTAAGGGACAAAACGGAAGAGAACAAATGGAAATGGTATGGCTCG
>JAFSID010000033.1 GCA_017439965.1 Clostridia bacterium
CTCCATCGGACAGGGTGCGTTCAGACTTTGCCAGAGACGGACTAAGATAACACTTCCCGAAGCAGTAACCAAGAGAGAAAAGACTGCATTCGTATCCTGCGGTGCTCTTACCGAAATCTACATCCCCGAGGGTGTTGTTGAGGTAGGCACGGGAATCTTCGAAAAGTGCACGACCGCTAATATCACAGTTAAGACTAAGAGCGAGACTGCAATTTCCGTTATCTCCGCAGAGTATCCTGAAGTAACTATCGTTACTGAATTTTAATCAGGCAATAAAAAACAGAGAGTCCGAAAGGGCTCTCTTGTTTTTTTGCCTGATTCTATCGCAGGTCGTCATAAATCCGTCCATTACTGCGTCATTGCTCACTTGAAATACGCGAGTATTCCTGCGTTCGCATTCCTTGTACTGAACGAATTTATTTAGCCCTGCTGCAATGGACTATCAAGCAATGTGAAAATTTGACGTTATAAAAGGAGGCGCTCGCACGCCTTGTCTTGAACAAATCTATTTAGCCCTGCTGCAATGGACTAAGACACGGTAAACAAATAAATTTTTTGCGAATTAAGGTTGAAAGCCTCCCGAAAGGGAGGCTTTCCTTGCTAATTATTATCGTTACACGTTGAGGGATAAAATTCCGTGATGGGAAATGGAGTATTGCAAAAGAGCGAGCAGGGGTCGGACACGGTGACGGGGGTCTTATCGGCGTCGGGAATACAGAAGTCACAGCCGGGGATTATAAGCTGGGCAGGACGCTCGATACGGATAAGCGCAAAAATACCGATTGACACGAAAAGGGACGTACAGAGGTCGCAGGACGAGTCGAGCCCGTTCTCAAAGAGAGCGCATATCTGCTCGGGAATTGCGTTATACTCGGCAGGGAAGGGAGTCGGGCAGGTATTTTCCACAAGGCATACGTTGAGGGCAACGGGGCAGGCTACCTCGACTACCACCTTGGGACGATTCGTGCCTGCAATAACGTTTGAGATGCAGGAGGGCGGACAGACCTCGTCGGTTACGTCGGAGGAGAAGATGCTGACGTTACCCTCACCGCCGTAAAGCACGGTGCACTTTTCGGCAATGGCAAGGCCTTCAAAATCCTGCACGTTGCAGCCGCATACACAAGCGGAAATTGATACGTAGAAGTAATAGCGCACCTTTATCTGATAGTATCCGCAGTTAAAGGGAAGCTCGTCGGTAGTTATCTGAGCCCAGATTATCTTGACGTCCTTTATCTTTATGTTGCTTGCTCCCTGAAGGGCTTTGTCACAGCCTGGCGGAAGTATTACGCGAAGGCTGTCCAGACAGTCTTGGGCGCGGCTTGAATCATATATTCGGTTAGTGTCGATGCAAAAGATGTCATCGTCACAGGGATTACAGCACTTGTTTGCTCCGTTAGAGCATTTCTGAATCATGGTTATTCCTCCTTAAAATTATTCGGCTCATTGTAGCATATGCAAAATAATTCAGAAGGTGAATTGACATAATACGAATATTGTTATAAAATATAATCAGTATTTGAGGAGGTTTTGATATGCAGTATCTTATAGCTTTTCTTGAGGGTGTTATCACCTTTATTTCTCCTTGCCTTTTGCCAATGCTTCCCGTTTACGTTTCCTACTTCGCCTGCGGAGAGTCGGACGGAAAACGCACCGTGAAGAATGCGCTCGGCTTTATTTCAGGCTTTACCGCAGTATTTACCGTGATGGGAGCGCTTGCGGGCAGTCTTGGCAAGCTTCTGACAGAGTATAAGACAGCCGTCAATATTCTGACGGGCGTTATCGTTATAATATTCGGACTCAGCTATTTGGGACTCTTTCAGATACCCTTTTTCAAGGGCAAAATAAAAAAGACCAAAAACCTCGGCTTCTTTTCCTCGATGCTTTTCGGTGCGGTCTTTTCTATCGGCTGGACTCCGTGCGTCGGAGCGTTTTTAGGCTCGGCGCTGCTCCTTGCAACCAGTCAGGGCAGAGTGCTTGACGGCGTGATAATGCTGCTTCTTTACTCGCTCGGCTTGGGTATTCCGTTTCTTGTCAGCGCTCTGCTGATAGATAAGCTCAAGGGCGCATTTGCCTTTATCAAGCGTAATTACCGTGTTGTCAACGCCGTGTGCGGAGGGCTTCTCATCCTCGTCGGCGTGCTTATGGCAACGGGACTTTTATCAAAGGTTTTAACTGATTTAGCGAGGTAAATATGAAAAATTTCAAGTGGATAATAATTGCTCTTGTGCTCGTCGGAATTATTGTGGGCGCGAGCGCACTTTACTCAAGACTTACAAAAGATGTTGACAACGATAATCTCGTTGAGACGGATATTCCCGAGACCGAGGACGAGACGGAGTATCCCTCGCCCGACTTTACGGTGACCGACCGTGACGGCAACGAGGTGCGTCTTTCGGATTTCAAGGGGACTCCCGTGGTGCTTAATTTCTGGGCGACCTGGTGCTATTACTGCGTTGAGGAAATGCCCGACTTCGATAAGGCGAGCGCACTTTATCCCGACGTTCAGTTCCTTATGGTCAACGCCACCGACGGCGTTAACGAGACGGTGGAAAAGGCAACCGAGTTTGTTGACGAAAAGGGCTTCGGCTTCGATATCTATTTCGACACGAGGAAGGAAGCAGTTTATTCCTACGGCGTTTCCGCCTTTCCGCAGACCTATTTTATAAACGCCGAGGGCGAAATCGTTGCAAAGGGCAGCGGTATGCTTGCCTACGATAAGCTTGTGCGCGGAATTGAAATGATTTACGATAAGGTCACCGTTTCACCTCTTGCGACGGCGGAATTTCTTGAGCCGCTTGAGGACTTTTCCTGGGAGAGAGAATACGCGCCTGAGTACGTTATGCTCCACTTTACAAGCAACGTGATGGCAAACCGTGAAAACCCCTACGATATAGGCGAGGTGCGTAAAATTTTTGAGGATAACGGGCTGAGCATCAATTATATTATTGACCGTGACGGTAAGATTTTTTGCTATATGCCCGAGGACAGAGTCGCGTGGCACGCGGGTCGCGGTGAATGGAAGAACGACGAAAAATATACCAACGCTATGAATAAGTATTCCATTGGAATAGAGCTTCTTGCCGTTGGCTCAAAATCGGATATGTCGCAGTATTTGTCCTCCTCGGAGTATGATGCTCTCGACCCGTCTCTTATCGGCTTTACCGATGCACAGTATGAGTCGCTTTCAACGCTTTTGTCCGACGTATGTCAGCGCAATCATATTCCCCTTGACCGTGAGCATATAATCGGTCACGAGGAGTATAATCCCGAAAAGAAGGACCCCGGTGAAAAATTTTATTGGGATAAAATTTTTCAGTGAAATTTGACCTACGGTCAAGTGAAATGCACTTGCGTGCGTGAAATGTGCTAAAGCACGTGAAATGTTTCACCTTGTGAAACGTGAAGGAAGAAAACCGCAAGCGGTTTTCAAAAAATAATTATAATAATAGATTAGGTCTATATATAACCCTAAATTATTTTTAGATTAGGTTTATATATAGACCTATTTCTTTTTCTGTATTATATATGGTCTAAATTATATATAGCCTAAAAATGAATTGCCACTCAGGGCAATTCATTTTTTAAAGCCATAAAAGTTTTTGCGGGTAAAGGGGGCTTTTTTTAAAAAGCCTCCTTTTATAGATAGAATGAAGAAAACAGACCCTTTAAGGTCTGTTTTCAACAATTTTAAATTCTCAATAATTTTCCGAGAGAAGCTGGAAGTAGGCCTGAGGATGCTCACAAACGGGGCAAAGCTCGGGAGCCTTCTTGCCGAAGTGGATATGACCGCAGTTACCGCACTGCCACATCATATCGCCGTCACGGGAGAATACGAGTCCGCCCTCGACGTTGGAAAGGAGCTTGAGATAACGCTCCTCGTGAGACTTCTCAATCTTCGCAACAGCCTCAAAGAGATATGCGATTCTGTCAAAGCCCTCCTCCTTTGCTTCCTTTGCAAACTGAGCGTACATTTCTGTCCATTCGTAGTTTTCGCCCTCAGCCGCAGCCTTGAGATTTTCAGCGGTAGTGCCGATGCCTCCGAGAAGCTTAAACCACATCTTTGCGTGCTCCTTCTCGTTGTTTGCAGTCTCCTCGAAAATTGCCGCTATCTGATTGTATCCGTCTTTCTTAGCCTTGGATGCAAAATAGCTGTACTTGTTTCTTGCCTGAGACTCGCCTGCAAATGCGGTCTCAAGATTTTTTTGCGTTTTTGTTCCTTCAAGATTCATAATTGTTACTCCTTTATATTGTATTTTGATACTGATAATATTATATAACAAAAAAGTCTTATGTCAACACACTTTGTGTAAAATTGATGTTGATTTTTTTGCATTTTTTTGTTACAATGTAAAAAAACTCTAAGGAGCGTAAAATGAAAGCAATAGTAACAGTTATAGGCCGTGATAAGCCTGGTATCATTGCGAGGGTATCCACCCTTCTTGCAAACAACTCCATAAATATCGAGGATATTTCCCAGACGGTTATGCAGGGATTTTTCACGATGGTAATGCTCGTTGACGTTGAAAACAGCAAGCTTCCCTTTGACGAGTTCGTTGAGGCAATGAAGCTTCTCGGTGAGGAGATAGGCGTTGAGATATATACACAGCACGAGGACATTTTCGACGCAATGCATAAGGTGTAAAAAATGATTAACAACAGAGAGATTTTAGAAACCATAAATATGGTCAAAAAGGAGCATTTTGACGTCCGTACGATAACCATGGGCATTTCCCTTTTTGACTGCGTGCGTGCAACCGCCGAGGCAACGGCTGAAGCTGTGTACGACAAGATTACCAAAAGAGCCGAAAAAATCGTTGCAACGGGTGAGACCCTCTCCAAAAGGTACGGCGTGCCCATTGTAAACAAGCGTGTGTCTGTTACTCCCATAAGCCTTATTGCCGCAGGCTTCAAGGGGGAGGAGATAGTTATTGCAAGGGCTCTTGACAGAGCCGCGAAGACCGTCGGCATTGACTTCCTCGGCGGATATTCGGCACTCGTTCACAAGAGTATGACTCCCTCAGAGGAGAGCTTTATAAATTCTATTCCCGAGGCACTTGCCACCACCGATAAGCTTTGCTCGTCGGTCAACGTAGGCTCGACCCGTTCGGGTATCAACCTCGACGCAGTCGGTCTTATGGGTAGAATTATCAAGAAGACTGCCGAGATCACCGCAGACCGTGACGGCTTCGGCTGTGCAAAGCTGGTCGTATTCTGCAACGCCGTTGAGGATAATCCCTTTATGGCAGGCGCTTTTCACGGTGTCGGCGAGGCTGACACGGTTATAAACGTCGGCGTTTCGGGTCCCGGTGTCGTTCATCACGCCATCCGTGAGATGCCCGATGCGGATATCACCACTCTTGCCGAGGTCATCAAGAAGACCGCCTTCAAGATTACCCGTGTAGGTCAGCTTATCGCTACCGAGGCGGCTGAGATGCTTGAGGCCGAGCTTGGTATCGTTGACCTCTCTCTTGCTCCTACTCCCGTCGTGGGCGACAGCGTGGCTCACGTGCTTGAGGAGATTGGTCTTGAAAGAGTCGGCGGTCACGGAACTACCGCCGCGCTCGCTCTTCTCAACGATGCAGTTAAAAAAGGCGGTATTATGGCAAGCTCGAGAGTCGGCGGTCTGTCGGGTGCATTCATTCCCGTCAGCGAGGATATCGGTATGATAAACGCCGCTGAGGCGGGTACGCTCACTCTGTCAAAGCTTGAGGCAATGACAGCCGTTTGCAGCGTTGGTATTGATATGGTTGCAGTGCCCGGTGATACTCCCGCCGAGACTCTTTCGGCGCTCATTGCCGACGAAATGGCAATCGGTATGGTCAATACCAAGACCACCGCTGTCCGCGTTATTCCCGTTCCCAATAAGACGGTCGGCGACTTCGTTGAGTTCGGCGGACTTTTAGGCCGCGCTCCGATTATGCCCGTAATTGAGACCTCTGCCGCTAAGTTTATTAACCGCGGCGGTCTTATTCCCGCGCCAATTCACGGAAACAAGAACTAATAAAAAATTGCAGAGGAAAGCCTCTGCAATTTTTTTGCATTTGCGAAAAAGGTTGATTTTGGTCGGAATGTGTGATAGAATTTTATTAAGGCTTTTCTTGGAGACTGATTGACAAAACAACTTGTTAAAAAACAAAATACTATGGAAGGGTATCAACGTATTATGAATACAATTATTTTCACTATAAATATGGTTCTTTTTTTATGCTTTTTTCTATTTATGTCACTTCCTTTTATGAGTAAGTATGGTCTTTCTTTTGAACGTATAAATTATAAGTCTCAAAATTCATATAGGAATATAATATTTGTATTTGAATCATTAATAACAAGTATAATTGTTGTATGCCTTTATCCGAATATCAATAATTTAATAGTATCAATCGTTGATTTAATATTGATAAAGTTCAATACTTATTTAACTTTTTTTAGTGGAGCAAATTTTGGATTCATTTTCAGAGTGCTCGTTATAGTACTATCAAACTTGATTACCATTTTGTACTTGATAATAGTAAAAATAATAACACGTGTATTCTTCGACATAGTTATATTCAATAAAAGATTTGAAGAGCAAATAAGTATTAGCAAAAATAGAAATATATCGAGATTGTTATATTGTTTGTTTATGCTTAATTTGATGTTTAAGGTTGTAGATATTTTTTATGAAAAACAAAACGAGTATAAATATCTGAAAAGATTTGTCTATAATTATTCAAAACGTCTGAAAATTTTCGCTCGTATTTTGGTCTTTATATATGTTGTTTTGATTTTTATAGTAATTGTATTTCCAATTTGGTTTGGACAAAGATTTTATCATAGTGAAAATGTTTTTTTAAACACGCAAATGAAAAGTATATTGACTTTTATTGTTGACAATGGTCTGCTTTTTGCTGTACTGCCTATAGTAACACTCTTTGAATTTGGGTGTTTTCTTGATGGAGATACAAACCCAGATTATGATAATAAATCCAATGAGCTTATGAGCAATTCTTCGATTAAAAGGAAAAAAATAGTCAGAATGTTATCTACTAACTTTACAGTTAACGAGCAGGGCGAAATTACAGGCTACAACGGACAGGGCGGAATTGTAAGGACTCCTCAGAAAATCAAGACGGGTCTTTTTGACAAGGCTATTACCGTAACCGCGATAGGCGACGGAGCTTTTGCTAACCGCAACGATATTGAAGAGGTTTTTATTCCAGAGGGAGTCAAGTATATAGGCAAGTCGGCGTTTCGTGGCTGTCATTATCTTTATGGCGTATACCTTCCCGACGGACTTGATATAATTGACGATATGGCATTTTACGAATGTACGAATCTTCAGGGAATTGAAATTCCCGACAGCGTGCGTGCAATAGGCAGTGAGGTCTTTTCTTACTGTCAGAGGCTTCGCTTCGCAAGGCTTCCGAGCAATATTGACGCAATCGGTGATATGTCATTTTTGGATTGCATATCTCTTGAAAAAATAAACATTCCCGACAAAATGCTCTATCCGGGTCATAAGACGTTCAAGCACTGTCCGAAGCTTGCCGATGAAAATGGATTTGTAGCCTTTAACGGTGTAGTTTTTGACTATTACGGAAATGAGTATGCTGTTATACCGGACGGTATCATTGAAATAGGGGACAATGCTTTTGAAGGCAAAGAAATCAACGAAGCATTTATTCCGTATAGTGTACGACGCATAGGGAAGTATGCATTTGCGAATTGCTCGGAATTATCCCGAGTAAGCATTTCAGGAGGCGTTGAGAAAATAGAGGAAAGCGCCTTTCAATTATGTGAGGCACTTTCGAAAATCGTTATTCCCAACAGTGTTAAAGTTATCGGGGCAATGGCTTTTCAAGGGTGTGACTGTCTTGCGGACGAAAACGGCTTGGTAATTGTAAATCATGTACTGTACGATTACGTAGGCGAGGGTGTTGAGGTTAAAATTCCTTACGGTGTTGAGGCAATCAGTGCGCACGCTTTTGATGGAAACACGGATGTTACGGACGTTACAATTCCAAATAGCGTAACTTCAATCGGTGAGTATGCCTTCGATATGTGCCGAGGACTTGAAAAGCTTACAATTCCAGACAGCGTAAAATTCATCGGAGAAAAGGCGTTTGATAGATGGCTTGACCTTACCCTTGAGGTTACCGAGGGAAGCTATGCCGAAGAGTATGCCAAGGAAAACGGAATACCGTTTGCATATACAACGGGTCACAAGCCCGAGAAAACGGCGTGTGTTGAAGCAAAGTCCGAAACGCCCGACGGGGAGGGGACTATCTCCGAGAACAAAACGGTGTTTATAAGCTACAGCTCCAAGGAGACCTCTCTTGCCGAACAGACCAAACGCGTGCTTGAAAAGAACGGTATCTCCTGCTGGCTGTCTACCGAGTCAATACCCGGTGGAGCCGATTACGTTGACGATATACTTAACGCAATAAGTAATTGCCGTGTGGTAGTGCTTCTGCTTTCGTCGTACAGTCAGGAGTCTCCTTGGGTCAAGCGTGAGATTGATACGGCAATCAGTGAGGGAAAGATTATAATCCCCTTGCACGTGGATAACTCCGAGGTGGAAAGAAGCTTTGATTTTCTTCTTAAGCGCAATCAGCGTATCGAAGCCTTCGAGCGTATGGATTCTGCGTTTGACGAGCTTGTCGGAACTATTAAAAAAATCATTTCGTAATTAAATCGGTTGAAAACAGACCTTAAAGGGTCTGTTTTCTTCATTCTATCTATAAAAGGAGGCTTTTTGAAAAAAGCCCCCTTAACCCCCAAAAACTTTTGTGGCTTGAAAACGAATTGCCCTGAGTGGCAATTCATTTTTAGGGTTATATATAGACCTAAAATATTAAAGTAATAAGTAAGATGTAATAGTGAAGAGGTTCGGAATAAAAAATCAAAAAAATTTTTTAAAAAAGGTATTGACAAATAAAAATTTTGTGGTATTATAATAACAGTAATCATTACTATTATCGTTTTTGGAGGTGCTCTATGGCGACGCAAAAGCATTCCGATAAGCGCGATGCTATCATAAGGCTGTTGCAATCCACCAAAGAACATCCTGACGCTGACTGGGTCTACTTCAATATGAGAAAGGAATTTCCGAATATAAGTCTTGGCACCGTCTACCGAAACCTCAAGCAGTTATCCGACAACGGAACGATACTCAGACTTGAAACGGGAAGCGGAACAGAGCATTTCGACGCATTCACTCACGACCACAGTCACTTCGTGTGTACCGCCTGCAACCGAATAATAGACGTCGATGCCGAGCTTGAAAGCATTGACAGGAGGGCAGAGGAGCAGGTTGGCGGTAGGATTGATTTTCACCGAATGTTCTTTTACGGCAGATGTAAGAGCTGTAACAACGTTTAAAAATTTTTAATTATATATTTTTGGAGGAATTTTATTATGGCTAAGTTTGTATGTTCAGTATGCGGTTACGTTCACGAGGGAGATGCTGCTCCCGAAAAGTGCCCCGTTTGTAAGGTACCCGCAAGCAAGTTTAAGGTAATGGAGGAGGGCGCTGCTCTTGCTGCTGAGCACGAGTACGGCGTATACGGCAAGACCGTTAAGAATAACCCCGACATTTCCGAGGAAGACAAGAAGTACATATTCGAGCAGCTTATGGCTAACTTCAACGGCGAGTGCGCTGAGGTTGGTATGTATCTCTGTATGGCTCGTATTGCACACAGAGAGGGCTATCCCGAAATCGGTCTCTACTGGGAAAAGGCAGCATACGAGGAAGCAGAGCACGCTGCAAAGTTTGCAGAGCTTCTCGGTGAGGACCTTGAGCCAAATATGAAGGCTACCACCAAGGATAACCTCGCTTGGAGAGTTGACTGTGAGTACGGCGCAACTCAGGGCAAGTTCGACCTTGCTTCCTGCGCTAAGAAGAACGGACTCGACGCTATCCACGATACCGTTCACGAGATGGCTCGCGACGAGGCTCGTCACGGCAGAGGACTCGAGGGACTTCTCAAGAGATACTTCAAATAATAGCATAGATAAATAACACAACAGGAGCAGAGGTCTAAGCCTCTGCTCCTTAACTTTTCTATAGGTTGGAATCTGTGGAACTGAATAGGA